>CAJWBW010000009.1:0-14296 GCA_913020415.1 uncultured Phycisphaerae bacterium
GTTCCTACCCCTTCGAACTGCACACCACCGAGGTACTGCCGATCCAGGTCTTCCGCGACGGATCGCACATCGAGATCGTGAACTCAACCGATCGTGGATGGGGTCCGTCGACCATCTGGGTCAACCAGCAGTTCGCCTACGAGGTCGATCATCTGCATTCCGGTCAGCGTCTCACATTGGATCTCTTCGAGTTTCGCAACGATCTCGGTGAGCGGTTCAATGCGGGTGGTCTCTTCCGGACCCGTCAGCCGACCCCCGTCCGGCTCGTGGAACTGCAGCCGGGCGAGGGCCAGCCTCTGGTCGGCTTCGTCGCCATCCGTGGTGGCGCCGAAGAGTAGGCGACCACCTCAGATCCGAATCCGATCGATGATCACGCCGTTCCGCAGCACCTCGATCACACCGGCTCCATCGTTCCATCGAAGCATCTGATTCCGATCGTCTTCGCCGAACCGAACCGTTCGTACTCCGGCTTCGTGCAACCAGTGCACCACGCTCCGCAGATTCCCGCGAATCCGGATCGACCAGCAATCGCGATCCGAATCCGGATCCTCCATCCACACCCACCGGTACTGCAGCGCGTGGGTATGAAAGCAGGGGACATGCATGTCGGAAGTCATTCCGATGCCGACGTCGGCCCGGTCGTCCGACGTCGAAAGCAGATGGATGCGTACGGGTCGGGTGAACCGGTCACCGGGTTCCAGTCGCGTCAGACCGTGTTCCTCTCTCCATCGAGCGGGAGTGGTGTTCGAGAACTCGTCGGAGGATTCCTCCATGATCATCGAATGATCGACGGCGCCCTTCCCGTTGCGGATCGGCCGGACCTGGTACAGCACCCCATCACTCCGCTTGATGTAGTCGGCCGCACCGTCGCAATCCTGATCGATGATGAAATGGAGATGGTCGTCGTTTCTGAACGTTCCGATCAGGCAGTCGACATTGACACTGTCGTGACTCACCTTGATCGAATCGGCCGAGAAGCCCCCCGGACCCAGTTGCGGCTCCCGCACCTCGCATGTCGCCGCCGCCGCCGTCGACGCCAGCACCACCAGTCTGAAGATCATCGTGTTCCCCCCCGGGCTCTGCCCGTTCTGATCCGCTTCCCACGGGCACAGCATCGCACCGTCTGTCCGGGTTCAGTCGGAAAACGAGAACTTTCGGCGAATCGATCTTCGGCGCCGGATCAGCTTCGCAGCCAGGATTCGAAGCTGCACGCGTACTCGTTGCGATCGTCGGCATCCCGACGATCCCTGGAATCGCATCGCCAGACCTGGGGATCCAGCGGCGAAAAGGTCGCATCACCCTCGACGGTGGCGTGGATGCGGGTGAGCAGGATCCGATCCGCGAGCTCCTGTTCCATCGCGATCCGATAGATCTCACCGCCTCCGGCGATGAAGAGCTCCTCCGCCTCGCCGGCCATCTGGATGGCCTCCTCCAGCGAACCGGCGGTGGCTGCACCTTCGAGTTCAAGCTGGGGATTTCTGGAGAGCACGATGCATCGCCGTCCCGGCAGACCACCGTCGAAGGATTCCCACGTCCGCCGGCCCATGATCACGGGATGGCCCATGGTCGTGTTCTTGAAGTAGCGCAGGTCGGCCGGAAGGTGCCAGGGAAGATCGCCATCCCGTCCGATGACGTGGTTCTCGGCGGCAGCGACGATCAGCGAGATGCGCATGGTGGTGCTCGATTCAGACCGCGACGGGGGCGGCGATGTGCGGATGGGGGTCGTAGTCGTTCAATTCGAAGTGCTCGTAGCGGAATCCGAACAGATCGTCGACGGTCGGATCCAGTCGCATCGTCGGTAGCGGGCGTGGGTCCCGTCCCAGCTGCTCCTCGACCTGATCGAGGTGATTGAGGTAGACGTGGGCGTCACCGAAGGTGTGCACGAAGCTTCCGGCCTCGAGGCCGCTGACCTGGGCGATCATCATCGTCAGCAACGCGTAGGATGCGATGTTGAACGGGACCCCGAGGAACAGATCCGCGCTGCGTTGATAGAGCTGGCAGGAAAGCCGACCATCCGCCACGTAGAACTGGAAGAATGCATGACACGGGGCCAGGGCCATCCGATCGAGTTCCCCGACGTTCCAGGCGCTGACGATCAGTCGCCTCGAGTCGGGATTCGACCGCAGATCATCGAGCAGTTGCTGCATCTGGTCGATCTTTCCGCCGTCGGGGGTCGGCCACGACCTCCATTGGTGCCCGTAGACCGGCCCGAGTTCGCCGTCCGCGTCGGCCCATTCGTCCCAGATCCGGACGCCGGCTTCCTTCAGGGAACGGATGTTCGTCTCCCCACGCAGGAACCACAGCAGTTCGTGGATGATCGACTTCAGGTGCACCTTCTTGGTGGTGACCAGGGGGAACCCGCGATCGAGCTCGAAGCGCAGCTGCCTTCCGAACACGCTGCGCGTTCCGGTTCCGGTCCGGTCGTCCTTCGGCACGCCGTTGTCCCGCACATCCCTGAGCAGATCGAGGTATTCCTGCATGGCCCTATCGTATACCGCACGGGCGGGGAACGGCGTCAAGGAGTTGACGGGTGACGTTCTCCGTCGGCCGGTCCAGCACCGTGGGCACGGGGCCCCGTTCGATGATGCGGCCAGCGTCCATCACCGCCACGTCGTGACAGACATGCCGGACCACGGCCATGTCATGGGTGATGAAGAGGCAGCCCATGCCGTCCTCGGCCTGCAGCGTGGCCAGGAGGTGCAGGATCCTGGCCTGCACGGAGACGTCGAGCGCCGAGGTCGGTTCGTCGCAGACCAGCAGGGAGGGAGACAGGGCGATGGCGCGGGCAATGGCGATCCGCTGCTTCTGGCCGCCCGAGAACGAGTGGGGATACCGATCGGCGGCGTCCGCATCGAGGCCGCACCGTTCCAGCAGGACGGCGACCCGGTCACGGAGTTCCGACCCTCGCGCCACATCATGCACCAGCAGTGGTTCACCAACGATTTCACCGACCCGCATGCGTTCGTTGAGCGAGCCCCCGGGATCCTGGAACACGATCTGCATTCTTCGCCGCATCGGCATCAGTGCCCGTGCGGACAGATCGAGCAGGGAGGTGCCTTCCAGGAGCACCCGACCGGACCGGGCGGGAATGAGTCGAAGCACTGCACGCGCCAGGGTGGTCTTTCCGCACCCGCTCGATCCGACCAGACCGAGGGTGCGTCCGGCTTGCAGGGTGAACGACACGTCGTTCACCACCGGTTGCGGAGTGGAGGGGAACTGGACGCACAGACCTTCGACTTCGAGCAGGGGCTGTGGGGGCACGGTGGGTTCGGGCATGGATGAATCCTGAAACCCTTGTACCCCATTCCTACTGCAACTGCGAGAGTTCGATGTCGAAGGTGACCGGTTTCCATTCGCCGGCCGTCTCGTCGAACCGCCACGCCTGCACCGAAGCGGTCTGGCCCGGGGGAATCGAGGAGATCGACGACTGGAGCTGGCGGACCGACTGCACCTCGGCTCCGTTGACCCGATGCACGACATCTCCGGGCTCCATTCCCGCGCTCCGGGCCGGCATGCCGGCCTGCGTCGAAGCGATCACCACGCCGCGACGGGTGTATCCGCGGGCACGGTGCAGATCACCGATCCGATCACTGATCGCAATCACATCGAATCCGGTGCGTCCGGCGGCGCTCGTGCGGGTGACGACGAGATCCTCCCAGTCGGATCCGCTGTCGGCGTAGCGCCAGACGCGAAGTTCCATGAGCAGGTCGTCGTCCCCCTCGATCGCGCGATCCAGTGCGTCGACCGATGCGATCGGTTCCTCGTCGTAGGAGATGATCACGTCCCCGACACGCAGTCCGACCTTCGCGGCGGGGTGGGACCGGTCCAGAGACATCACCAGCACGCCATCGCTGCGGAACTGCTGGGGTGCCCCCACGATGCGGGCGATCGGGTCGTTCTGGTCGAGCACGCTCACACCGAGGAATCCCTTTCGGACGACTCCGCTTTCGATCAGCTGATTGGCCGCCGATTCGATCATGTCGAGCGGAATGGCCAGTCCGATGCCTCCGAACTGTCCGTCATCGTCGTTCGTCGCGATTGCGGTGTTCATTCCGATCACCTGACCGCGGTGATCGGTCAGGGGGCCGCCCGAGTTGCCGGGATTGATGGCCGCATCGACCTGGATGAAGTTCTCGAACCCGATTCGACGTCCCGTCCGCCAGTACATGCCGACGAACCGCCCCAGACCGGAGACGATTCCGCTCGACATGGAAAACCGGAAATCGAACGGTGAACCGAAGGCGAAACAGAGTTCCCCCTGTTGGACACGCTGGTCCAGCGGACGTCGGGTTGCGGGAATGGTGTTCTCGGGATCGAAGCGAAGTACGGCGATGTCGGTGAAGGGATCTCCACCGACCATGGTGGCCTTTCGAATCTCCCCGTCGTACATCTGGACTTCGTAGGCATCGCCGCCCTCCACCACGTGGAGGTTGGTGATCAGGTGACCCTGATCATCGTAGATCCAACCACTGCCGGTGGAGATGGGAAGTCGGCGTCCATCCATCATGCGAATGCCCGTGACATGGACGACGGACGGACGAACGAAGTCGGCGACGTCGGTCGTCGCGCGGCTGAGTTCGGAGAGGACACCGGAACCCGTGCTGTCCGTCCCGTCGGTGCCGGGCAGGGCATTCAACCGCAGGCCGGCCTGCCGGACGTTGGCGACGGTCTGCTGGTACCGATGTTCCTTTTCGAGACTCCCGAGAACCGAGATGACGGCGACCGAGATGATCATCGCCATTCCGGTCGTGATCAGTGCGCAGACGAGGAATCGTTGGAATCGGTTCATGAGGGATCTCCAACATTGAGCATACGCGCGATCCCGGACCACGGAGCGAAAATCCTCTCCGCTTCCGGTCCCGGTTCCCCGAAGGGTCAGGAAGGCGAGGATTTCCGGAGATCGGAGCTCGGTTCGGACGGAGTCGGGGGAGTGGCCGCATCCGCGCCCTTCATGCGATACGGATGTTCACCGAGTTCGTCCTCGGTCACCTTCCGCATCCACTCCCGGGCGGCATCCATGAGGGTGTCTCCGAGTTCGCAGATCGGTCGTGCGAAGGCGGGCTGCCAGTCGGTGAGCCCCAGGATGTCCTGCGTCACCACGATCTGGCCGTGGCAGGCGGTTCCGGCTCCGCAGCCGATCACGGGAATCGAGGTCGCATCCACGACCGCGTGGGCCACCTCGTTGGGCACCGCCTCCAGAAGCAGCATCACGGCTCCCGCCTGTTCCATCGCGATCGCGTCGTGGACGATCTGCTGCAGTGATTCCTGCGTTCGTCCGGCGGCCCGGTAGCCGCCTTCCTGCTTTGCGGCCTGGGGGCGTGAGCCGAGATGGGCGACGACGGGAACGCCGGCGCGGGCGAGTTTCGACACGAGTTCCGTGAATCGACCGTCGACCTCCAGCTTCACCGCATCCGCCCGACCCTCGGTCAGGAAGCGTCCTGCGTTGCGTATCGCCTCCGCATCGTCGCACTGGTACGACCCAAAGGGCATGTCGCCCATCACGAAGGTGTTGGGTGCGCCGCGCTTCACCGCTGCGGTGATGATGAGCATGAAGTCCAGGGGGGCGTGGATGGTTCCCGGTTCACCGAGGATCATCTCCGCCGCCGTGTCACCGACCAGCAGCACGGGGATGCCCGCACGCTGGAGCCACCGTGCCGTCGTGGCGTCGTAGCAGGTGAGGCATGCGAAACGGTCACCGTTGCGGGCGGCACGGCGAATGGTCTGGAGAGTGGTGCCGTGGCCCGAAGGAGGGATCGGCTTGGATTCGTAGGGGACTTCGTTCATTGCAACGCCCTAGTGTACACCACCCGCGACGATCAGAATTGAGGCCACTCCAGGTTGTTCGAGGAGACCGGTTTCAGGCCTCCGATGATGGTCACCTGTTCGGGCGTGAGCAGATTTCGCAGGCGATCCCTGATCTTGTCCGAGTAGTCGTCTCGCTCGAACCGGATGCGGTCCGCCTCGCTCCGGTCCTGCTCCCGCTGCTTGATCTCGTCCATGGCGAATCCGGCGGTCCGAAGGGGCGGCATCCGCTCGAACACCTCGACGAGTCGTCCGCAGTAGGTGTGGTATCGGGCGTCGTACTCCTTGCGGAGTTCGTAGAGCTCCGCCCGGACACCATCGTCGAGTCCGTCGAGTCGGGACGCCGCCAGCAGCAGATCGGTCATCGAATGCGGATCGCGGTAGACCGCGGGGAAGGATGCCATTCTGAACCTGCTGCGCAGTCGCACGCCGTTCTCGTTCGGCAGCACACCGACCATCGCCTCGATGCCCGCCCGATTTCGCTCCAGCAATTCCTGCCGGAGCTCCTCCTGCTCCGTCTGCACGGCGGTCATGTCATCCACCACCGTGCGGATCTCCTCGAGTTCCTGCTCGTCGAAGCCATCCGACTGCAGGGTGATCATCCGGTTCATGAATCCCGCGATCCGATCGTCGATCGCGGCGTTTCGCCGAACGAGCTCGGTGACCGGTCCATGCCAGTCCGCCAGGGCATCGAGAACACGCCGGCGTTCGGCCGGTGTCAGCTCGATCGAGGCGACGAGCCTGAAGACATTGATGGTCCAGCCCTGATTCATGCCGCCGCCCATCCGATCCACGACGTTGGACATCATGCTGCTGCCGTCCATCCGTTCCCGCTCCCGGCTCATGCGGTACCACTCGAGTATCACCTGATCCTCGGCCCGCTCGACGGCCAGCACGAGATCGTCGAACAGCTGGTCGTCCAGCTCGTGCATGTCGCTGCGGGCCTGGTCCAGCAGCATCTTCATCTTCCGATCGAAGTCGATGATCAACTCCGGATCCGCGCCCATTTCGCGGCCACCGCCCGCTTCGGCGGCCATTCGAATCATGGTCTGCTGCTGACTGGTTCGGAAGGCGCGTCCGATGTTCGCGGCCCGTCCCCGGTAGGTCTCGAACAGGACGTCGACCACTTCACGGCCCTCCGGTTCGATCTGGAGATCCGCAACGAGCAGTTCGAGTTCGTCGTTGGACAGCGGATCCGGTGCCGAGCCGAACATGTCCATCGTGTCCTGCATCCGACCGAAAGCGGAACCCGTGACCACGGTGTCCTCATCGGTGGGGAACGCCCCGTCTCCTTCGACCGCGAACGCAATGGACACTTCCGATTCAATCGGCGGATCGTCGAACGCCTCGTTCGCCTGGCCGTCGAGCATGGAGAGCCAGCGACGGATGCCCTCGGGGGTTTCAGCACCCAGAATGTTCTGGAACGTGCGGGCGGTCTCGATGTTGCGGTTCCGCATCGCAAGGCGGGCTCGTCCCATGGGGGCGGCCGCGTCGTCCTCGGTCGTGAAGAAGAACGCGGCACCTCGGACGTCGTCGTCCGCCTCCACCAGACGCACGATGTCCTCCATGAGCGGTCGCATGGCGGCATCGTGTTCGGCGAGCAGCGCTTCCAGCTGGACGACGTCCACGTCCTCGGACGGGGGGGTGTCGATGGCCTTCACCAGGAACCCCCGGAAATCCATGCTGCCGCGCCGACCGTAGGCCCTCTTCCAGTAGGACCACTTCAGATTCCCGGCCATCCGCTCGGGAAGGAGGGACGCAATCGCCTGCACGCCCCTTTTGGTGTGGTCCCGGAGTCGGACGGTGGTGGACAGAGCCCGCTCGTACGCCATGCGATGTCGTCGGGACCATTCCGCCTCGTAGGGTTCCATCGCCGACGCCGGACCATCGCCGGGATCTCCCACGCGAATCGGGCCCAGTTCAGCCTCCAGTTCACGCTCGCGCAGCCAGCCGGCGAGTCGCTGCTCAAAGAGCTGTTCAGCCAGCCTGGTGCGTTGCTGCTCCCAGCCCAGCAGTTCCGATTCGATCGCTCGGGTCGACTCGGGGTCGAGTTGGTCCCAGGGAACCATCGTCCGCAGTTCGATCTTGATCCGGTTCAGCGAGGGGGCGTACTGGATCCAGGGCCAGTTGGCCTCCAGATGCCGCTGCCGCTGCCTCCCGTCCCGGGCGATCTGCAGGCGCTCCTGCTGGCTGGGTCCCAGTCCCGGTGCGATGGCTTCGAAGAATCGGCGTTCGATCGCCGCCATGCGTCGATGGGCCGTCCGGAAGTCGTCGATCCGGTCTTCGGCCCGTTCGGCATCGAGGTTCCGGTTCGGTAACTCGAGGGTCCGTTCCTCCTCCATGAAATTCGCAATCGGACCGTCCCGGAGCGCCATCATCTCCCTCAGATACTGCTCGTGGACCGGCTGCACGGCCTGCAGTTGTTCGCTGGAGAGTGCAAGCGGTTCGACCAGAACCTGAAAGGCCTGCCAGTCCATGGGCTCCGGGAAGACTCCCCCGGTTCCCTGGGCCGGGCAGCGGCTTGCGACACCGGCCAGAGCGAGGATCACCATTGCGAGTGCGAGAATCAGGTGACGTACGTGGTGCATGATGAACCTCCGAACTTCGACCCCGGATGATATCAGGGCCCTCCGGATCCCCCGGGGAAATCGACTTTCTGCCGGCCCGGCGACATGACTTGAACGCCCTGTGGACAGGTCGAAACGACCTCTTGGGAGTATCATGGGCCCCCATGACCACCACTCGATCCCACCAGACTATCGAAATGGACCTGGACAACTTTGGAAGGTACCGGGCGATGAATGGAAGCAACGCTTCGTACGCACCTCGCGACGTGAATCGTGAATTCGGTGAGGACTACGGTTCTCGAATCTTTGCCGGCAACGTGATCCAGCGGCGTCTGGCACCGAACGTGCTTGACAAGCTCGAACGCACGATCCACTTCGGGACCAAGCTCGATCCCGAGATCGCCGATGAAGTCGCCGCGGCCATGAAGGACTGGGCGATCGAGAACGGCTGCACGCACTACTGCCACTGGTTCCAGCCGCTGACGGGTGCGACCGCCGAGAAGCACGATTCGTTCCTGAGTTTCGACGGACGCGGCGGCGTGATCGCCGAGTTCACCGGCGAGAGTCTTGTCCGGGGCGAGCCCGATGCGAGCTCGTTCCCGACCGGCAACATCCGCGACACCTTCGAGGCCCGCGGCTACACCGCATGGGATCCGACCAGCCCGGCCTTCATCACCATAAACGGAGGCGAGGCGACGCTCTGCATCCCGACCGTCTTCGTCTCCTGGACCGGCGAATCGCTCGATCAGAAGACACCGCTGCTTCGATCCATCGAGGCCCTGAACACCCACGCGATGCGCATTCTCAAGTCCTTCGGTTCCGCCGAAGGCGTGCACCGGGTGAGCTCCACCCTCGGATGCGAACAGGAGTACTTCCTCGTGGACGAGGACGCCTGGTCGGAACGTCCCGACCTCATGCTCTGCGGACGCACGTTGCTCGGTGCCGATTCACCCAAGGGGCACCAGCTGGACGACCACTACTTCGGCTCGATTCCGCACCGCGTGCTGTCCTTCATGGGCGATGTCGAGGAGCGTCTGTACCTCCTGGGCATTCCCGCCAAGACCCGTCACAACGAGGTTGCTCCGGCCCAGTTCGAACTGGCTCCGCTCTTCGAATCCACCAACCTCGCGTGCGACCACCAGATGCTCACGATGAGCGTTCTGAAGAACGTCGCCCGCGAACACGGCATGGTGTGCCTGATCCACGAGAAGCCGTTCGCCGGCGTCAACGGATCCGGCAAGCACAACAACTGGTCGCTTTCGACCGACTCGGGCAAGAACCTGCTCTCGCCCAAGTCCAACCTGCAGTTCCTGTCCTTCGTGACGGCCGTGGTCCGTGCGATCGACCTGCACGCCGACATGCTTCGTGCGACCGTGGCCAATGCGGCCAACGATCTCCGACTCGGTGCCAACGAGGCGCCGCCCGCGATCATCTCGATCTTCGCCGGTCACCTGCTCCAGTTCATGATCGACGAGCTGATCGCCGGCAAGACGATCCAGAAGGCCGAAGGGTCGTTCATGGAGCTCGGTTCCGAATCGCTTCCGAAGGTCGAGCGCCACGCCGGCGACCGCAACCGGACCAGTCCGTTCGCATTCACGGGAAACAAGTTCGAGTTCCGTGCCGTCGGTTCACAGGCTTCGGTCGCCTGGCCGAACACCGTCCTCAACACGATCATCGCGGAGTCGCTCGACCACATCGCGACGCGGATCGAGGAGGCCGTGGAGGAGGGGATGGACACCGCCGCCCGCGATGCCGCGGTCATGACGATCCTGCAGGACGTGATGAAGCAGCACAGCCGGGTCGTCTTCAACGGCGACAACTACTCGGACGAGTGGAAGCAGGAGGCCGAACGCCGTGGACTGCCCAATCTGCGCAGCACGCCGGACGCCCTGCCGGCCATGGAGACCGACAAGGCCAAGGCCCTGTTCGATGCCTACAACGTCCTCTCCGACAGCGAACTCGAGGCCCGGGTCGAGGTGCTCTACGAGAGCTACGTCACCGTCTGCGAGATCGAGGCCCGGACGCAGATGATGATGCTCAACACCATGGTGCTGCCGGCGGTCGCCCGCTACCAGTCCGAGA
The DNA here is from genome assembly GCA_913020415.1 of uncultured Phycisphaerae bacterium. GTDB lineage: Bacteria > Planctomycetota > Phycisphaerae > Phycisphaerales > SM1A02 > UBA854. The sequence continues at coordinate 10,452 of CAJWBW010000009.1, forward strand.
TCGGTGAGTCGGTCGCTGCCGCCAGTGCGGCCGGAGTGGAGTCCACCGCGATGAAGTCGCGTCTCGAGGAACTCGTACGGCTCACCGCGTCGCTCTACAGCGCGATCCAGGAGATCGAGTCGTTCCTGTCGGCCGATTTCGACTGCGTGAAGCAGCGCGCCGTCGACATCCGGGACACCCTGCTTCCCGCCATGGAGCGGGCCAGGACGTCCTGCGATGCACTCGAGGGCCTCGTACCGTCCGATCTCTGGCCGCTCCCGTCCTACACCGAACTGCTGTTCGGCGGACTGGCCTGATCATCCCTTGGTCTGATTCCTGACCGCTTCCATCTCCGCGGCGATGGCATCCTGATCACCGAGAAATCGACGATTCGCGGGTCGGCCATCCGCATCGACGTCGTACACGATGGGTACGCCGGTCGGCAGGTTCAGACCGACGATCTCCTCGTCGGAGAGTCCGTCGAAATGCTTGATCAGTGCCCGGAGCGAGTTGCCGTGGGCCACGATCAGCACCCGCCGGCCGCCGGCGACCTGGGGTCGAACGACCTCGTTCCAGTACGGCATCACCCGATCCACGGTGTCGGAGAGCGACTCGCAGAGGGGCAGTGCCTCGCGGGGCACGTCGGCGTATCGCCGATCGTTGCCCGGCCAATCCGGATCGGACGGGTCCATGGCCGGTGGAGGCGTGTCGTAGCCCCGCCTCCAGAGCATGACCTGCTCTTCACCGTGTTCGGCGACGGTCTCCGCCTTGTTCAGTCCCTGCAGCGCTCCGTAGTGGCGTTCGTTCAGCCGCCAGCTTCGATGGACGGGAAGCCACATCCGGTCGAGCTGATCGAGGGTGATCCACATGGTCCTGATCGCACGCTTCAGCAGCGAGGTGTGCACGACGTCGAAGTCGTACCTCTGGTCTGCGAGCAGCTGTCCCGCCCGGCCGGCCTCCTCGACCCCCTGCTCGGTCAGATCGACATCGACCCACCCGGTGAACCGATTGGCCTTGTTCCAGAGACTCTGTCCGTGTCGGATGAGAACGAGTTGCTGCATTCCACTACTCCAGGTCGACGACGACGGGGCCGTGATCGGACACCTCCAGTGCGGCCTCGCGATCGACGTGGACACCCCGGAACCTCTTCCGGGCCGCACCGTTGAGCAGAACGTAGTCGATGCGCCAACCACGATCAAGAATTCTGGCCTGCCCGCGATTGGACCACCAGGTGTAGGGTCCGTCGGCATCACCCGCAACCTCCCGGACCGTGTCGTACCAGCCGGAATCCACCAGTCCGTTCATCCACTCCCGTTCGTGGGGGAGGAACCCGGACGTCTTCTGGTTCGAACGCCAGTGGTAGAGGTCGTGTTCGCACCGGGCGATGTTGAAGTCGCCGGCGATCAGGACCGGCTTCCTCCGTCGTCGCAGCCAGTCGGCCCAGACTTCGAATTGCTTCATCCATCGTTCCTTCTTGCGCTGAGCCTCGGGACTCGAGGCTCCGGCGGGAAGGTAGATGTTCACCAGCGTCACATCCTCCACCCGGGTGACCAGCACCCGACCCTCGGGATCGTCGGCGCCGTCGATGCCGGTTCCCAGATGCTCCAGAGGGCGGCGGGCAAGGGTGGCCGTTCCGGAATAGCCCTTCCGCTGGGCGGGATGCCAGTGCACGTTCCAGCCCGCGGGCGGGTTCCATTCCTGCGGCAGCTGCTCGGGCAGCACTCTGATCTCCTGCAGCATGCATGCATCGGGAGCGAGTCGATCGATGTGCGATTCGTAGCCTTTTCGCAGTGCAGCCCGCAGTCCGTTGACGTTCCAGGTGAGAATACGCATTGCCTGTCACTGTAGCAGGGGTTGCCACGGTGCTCTGCGGCCGTGAGAATGGACGGCTCGCCCCGATTGGAGATCCCGATGTCATACCGCGTTCGACTGTTCTGCCTCTCGATGTTCCTGACCGGATGCCACACCATGCACGATCCGACCCCACCCGACGCGGCCGAGCGGCCGGTGAGCACCACGACCCATGGCGACGTCCGCGTCGACGAATACGCCTGGCTTCGTGAAAAGGAGAACCCCGAGGTCATCGAGTATCTCGAACGGGAGAACGCGTATTCCGAAGCCAGAATGAGCCACACCGAAGCGCTCCAGGAGACGCTGTACGGCGAGATGCTCGGACGGATCAAGGAGGACGACACCGACGTTCCGTGGCGAAAGAACGGCTACCTGTACTACGACCGGACCGAGGAGGGACGTCCGTATCCCATCATCTGTCGTCGCCGCGGATCGATGGATGCGCCGGAGGAGATCCTGCTCGATGTCAACGAACGGACCCGGGACGGCGGCTACATCAACGTGACGGCCCCGTCGGTGAGCCCCGACGGACGTCGATTCGCGTGGCTCGAGGACACGTCGGGATACGAACGATGCGACCTGTACGTCAAGGATCTCGAGACGGGGGAGATCGTCGAATCGTCACTGCATGAACTCAGTCCCTGGTCGTTGGCCTGGGGAAACGACAACGAGACCCTCTTCTACACGAGGCAGGACGAGACCAATCGTCCGGATCGCGTCTATCGACACCGCATCGGCACGGATCCATCGGGTGACGAACTCGTCCTGCACGAGCCGGACGGCCGCTACTTCGTCGGCATCGATCGCAGCCGGAGCGGAGCGTGGCTGGTGCTGGGCATCGGTTCCCAGATCACCAGCGAGTACCACGTGCTTGCCGCCGACGATCCGTGGGGTCGGTTCGAGGTGGTGGCGCCGCGTCGGCAGGGGGTCGAGTACTCCATCGAGCACAGTGGAGACTCCTTCTACATCCTGACCAACGACGACGCCATGAACTTCAAGGTCGCGGTCGCTCCGACGGCGACTCCCGGCCTCGAGCACTGGTCCGAACTGGTGCCGCACGACAAGGAGGTCTACATCCTCGGGGTGGACGCCTTCCGGAACCATCTGGTCCTTTCGCAGCGGCGCGACGGGTACCGGGAACTGAAGGTGATGGATCTGCGCGACGGATCCTCCCGGGTCCTGGAGCTTCCGGAACGGGTCTCGACCGTGCGTCCCAACGTGAACGCGGAGTTCGACACCGACGTCTACCGGTTCGGGTACACGTCGATGACGACTCCCTCCTCCATCTACGAGGAGCATCTCGACTCCGGCGAGCGATCCCTGCTGAAGCGGGACGAGGTGCTGGGGGACTTCGACGCCGCCGACTACGTGGCCCGGCGGATCACCGCGACCTCGGACGACGGGACGGAGATTCCGATCTCGATCGTTCATCACCGCGACGTCGAACCGGACGGCACGAATCCCGTGCTGCTCTACGGATACGGTTCCTACGGGTCCTCGATGGATCCCCGCTTCTCGTCCGCCCGCATCTCGCTCCTCGATCGGGGCGTGGTGTTCGCCATGGGCCACATCCGGGGTGGCAGCGAGATGGGACGCCACTGGTACGAGGACGGCAAGTTCCTCAACAAGCGAAACACCTTCGACGACTTCATCGTCTGCGCCGAGACGCTCCGCGACAGCGGATGGGCCCATCCGGACCGCATCGCGATCGAAGGAGCGTCCGCCGGGGGGCTGCTCATCGGAGCCACGATCAACATGCGGCCCGAACTGTTCTGCGCGGCCCATGCGGGCGTCCCGTTCGTCGACGTCATGAACACCATGCTCGATCCCTCGATCCCCCTCACGGTGATCGAATACGAGGAGTGGGGGAATCCGAACGACCCCGTGTACTACGAGTACATGAAGTCGTATTCCCCGTACGACAACGTCACGGCCCAGGACTATCCGAATCTGCTCGTCACGGCCGGACTGAACGATCCCCGGGTGCACTACTGGGAGCCGGCGAAATGGACGGC
>CAJWBW010000010.1:0-14142 GCA_913020415.1 uncultured Phycisphaerae bacterium
CCCCGCCGGCGGCGAGGTTGTCGCCCACCTGACCCGTCGCCGCATCGCCGAAGGGTTCACCGAGCACCGATCGAACCTCGAACCAGCTGGTTGCGTTGAGGAACATGTCCGTGGTGACTTCGACGAGCTCCGGTTCGCCGACCTCGAAGTTGGACGGCGCTTCCTGCGCCCATGCACGCACGGGGCCCTGCACCACGGACTGCCATCCGGCCCCGTGGGACGACTCCCACGCCTCCTCGGATACGGCGAAGGCCAGACGTCCATGCACCTTGGCGTAGAAATCCCGCGCATCCAGAATTCCGTCCCGATAGCCCAGGGCACGATCGGTCCCCGTCGGCGTGAGCACGCCGTCGCCGTCGCGGTCGGGGATCGTGCCGTCGATGAGGCTCCCGAGCTGTCCGTCGATCGCGAACTCCTGACCGACGCCCGCATAGCCCGCGGCATCCGCCATGGCTTCGTCGTAGACGACCATGCCGTCTCCGTCCTGATCGAACGCATCGAGAAAGAGATCGAAGTCGTCGATGTACTCGTCCCCATCCCAGTCCTGCAGCTCGGGAAAGCCGACGAGCCCCTCGGATTCGACCGGATGGTTCGGACGAAGACGATTGTCGCCATCGGCATCCCAGACGGCCAACTGGCCGTAGAAGGTGTCCAGCCGTGCATCCAGCGTTTCGGATCCGAGATCGTAGAAGTCGCTGCGCAGCACCAGCGGATCGCCGTTCTCGGTGGACAGCTCGCCATCACCGATCCCGTAGAGCGAACCGATGGGACCCTCCACCAGGACGTTCTTCCCGATCATGATTCGATTCGGACTCAGCACCGCGTACTCGATTCGCTTGTCGAGCCGGAAGTCCATCTGCAGCGTCCTGCGAATCGAATCGTCCACGCCCTGACTGGTCACTCGGACGAAGCGACCGTCGTCCAGCAGGTCGTACCGGAGCAGAAAATACGGGTCGGTGTCCTCGTTGCCGAGACGGACCGGCGGGGTCGCGATGGAACCCGCATCCTCATCGAGCAGCAGCGGAACCTCGACTCCTTCATCAAGCAGGGCCGGATAGTCGTCCTGGAACCGGTGCGCGTCGTACACCGCATGCATGAGTCCCGTGCCGGATGAGGAGGGCACCACGTACCCATCGGGATCGAGCACCGTCACCACGCCGTCGTCGACGCTCGTGGTTCCGAACCACAGGGCGGCACCGTAGGACGAATCGATGACTCCCTTCTCGACGATGAATCGCGACGACTCGCGGGCCAGTCGACGGCGGGCGAACACCAGTCCGCTTTCGGCGGCGGACAGACTGCGGGAGACCCGAAGGGCCGAATGGGCGGTCCGCATGTTGCCCTGCGCAACGACCGCCATGGTCGCGGCGAGCGCGCCGAACACCACCAGGAACATCATCGCCAGCACGGTCGCCACGCCTCGACGGTGGATCCTTTCCACAATGGTCCGGTTCATGGGCAGGCTCCTGATCAATTCGGTGCGATCCAGTCCACGCGGGTGATGGGCATCGGTTCGGGATCCATTGGTCCCTGCCAGAAGACGAGCACCTCGACCCGCATCAGATCCGAGGCCCCATCCGCGACATCGAGGTTCACGTTCGCCGGATCGATGTTGCGAACCCGGACTTCCTGACTCCAGCCGTCCATGCCGGGAATGACCCGACGCAGCGCGTTCACCGGACCGTTTCCCGTCGCATGCGAGAACACCACACCATTCCCCAGCACCCCGTCGAAGTCGTCCAGATCGTCGTAGTCCATGAGATCCACTTCATTTGCTTCGGGGCCCCACGTTCCGGCCGCGGTGACCGGATCATGACGAAGCAGATCGAAGGTCATCTCGCGGATCTCGTTTCCCAGGCGGGCGCCGATCGCCGCCCGCTCCGCCCACGCGTTCTGGCGGTGCCACGCCTGCTGCGCAGCCACCATTCCGAGCACGCCCGTGCCGACGATCACGCTGGCCACCGCCGTTTCGATGAGGGTGAACCCCCGCCTCGATGCGTTTCGGACCCGGTCGTGGTTCGTGGTTCGCATGCCGTACTCCTCAGCCCGAGACGATCGAGCTCATCTTGAAGATCGGAAGGATGATGGCCATCGCAATGAAGCCGACGACGCTGCCCATGACCACGATCAGCAGTGGCTCGATCATGCTCGTGAGCGTCTTGAGCGCGTTCCTGAGCACGCCTGCGTAGTAGTCCGAGATCTCCTGCAGCACCTCGGACAGCTTGCCGGACTCCTCCCCCGCACTGATCATCTGGTTGACCGAGGTGGGCAGCAGCGTGGAGCGGTCCAGTTCACTGTGGATCTTCCGTCCCTGCTTCACGGACGAATGCACATCGAGCCACAGCCTCCGGTAGTGCACGTTCCCCGTGATGTCGGCGGTGACGGTGATGCTGTCCAGGACCGGCACTCCCGCGTTCAGCAGTTCACCCATGGTCTGCAGCGATCGGCTCACATAGAGCGCCCGGAACATGCCGCGGAACAGCGGCATGCGAAGCTTCAGACGATCGATCTCGCACCGCCCGAGCTCGGTCTGCCTCCCGCAGACGAACCCGACCGCGGCGAGCAGCAGTCCGAGCAGCACCACCCACCAGTACTCGACCATCCACGACGACAGGCCCATCAGGAAGATCGTCGGCCAGGGCAGGACGTCCTCCTTGCCCTGGAAGACCCCGGCGAAGCGGGGGAGCACGAAGGTGAGCAGGAAGATCGTGACCGAGACCGCCATGACCGCGATGATGCCCGGATAGATGCTGGCCGAGACCACCATCTTCCTCGTCTCCATCTGCTGGGTCATGAACGTCGCGATGCGATCGAGCATCTTCGCGAACGATCCGGACATCTCCGAGGCTCGAACCATGTTCACGTAGAGGGCGTTGAACGATCCGGGAAACCTGGAGATGGCTTCGGAGAACTGCTTGCCCGATTCGACGTCCGACTTGATCTCCTGGACCATGCGCTTGAACTTGACGTTCGTGATCTGGTCCCCGATTCCATCCAGTGCCTGGCGCAGACTGATCCCGGCCCGGATCATCACCGCCAACTGCGTGGTGAAGTCGAGGATGTCCCGGGTGGTCGGACCCGAACTCCAGTTCAGGGCCGAGAGCAGCCGGCCCGCCGTGCCCTCCGTCCGCTCCCGCGCCGGCACCAGTTCGAGCACGTGACTGCCCTGGCCGCGCAGCATCTCCGCTGCGCACGTGACGCTGGCGGCGACGAGCACTCCGCCCTTGATGCGACCCGACGACTGTCGAGCCTGGTACCGGTACTGCGGCATCCGATTCCTTTCCCGAAAGAAGGCCTACGCGGCGAGTTGCCGAACCATCTGCTCCGGACAGGCGCACTGGGCCACGGCGTCCTCGCGCGTGATGCACCCGTTGAAGTAGAGTTCCGCGATCGACGAATCCAGCGACACCATTCCGACGGCCCGGCTGGTCTCGATGACGTTGGGAATCTCGAACGTTCTGGATTCCCGAATGATGTTCCGGACCGCCGGCGTGCAGAGAAGGATCTCCACCGCCGGAATCATCCCCCGGCGGTCGATGCGCTTGAACAGGGTCTGGGAGACGACGGCCTGGAGCGTGTTGCCGAGCATCGAGCGGATCTGATTCTGCTGTCCCGCCGGATACATGTCGATGATGCGCTCGACGGTCTGGCCCGCATCCACGGTATGCAACGTCGAAAATACGAGATGCCCGGTCTCGGCCGCGGACAACGCAAGCGACGCCGTCTCCAGATCGCGCATTTCACCCACGAAGATGATGTCGGGATCCTGCCGGAGCGCGTGCTTGAGTCCGGATGCGAACGACGGCATGTCGCGCCCCAGTTCACGCTGTTCGATCAGGCACGAATCCGATTCGAGGCGGTACTCGATCGGATCCTCCAGCGTGATGATGTGCCGCTTCCATCGTGCATTGATCTGCTGGATCATGGATGCCAGCGTGGTCGACTTTCCCGAACCGGTGTCGCCGGTGACCAGGACCAGTCCGCGCGGAAGACCGACCAGTTCCGAAACCGCATCGGGCAGGTTCAGGGAGGACAGCGGCGGCACCACGGCCCGCACCACCCGCATCGTCATCGCGATGACTCCACGCTGCCGATGCACATTGACCCGGTACCGGCCGAGTCCCTCCACCCCGTAGGAGAGGTCGAGATCGCACTGCTGCGTGAAGCGGTCCCGTTGGACGGGGGTGGTCATCGCCTCGAACATCTGCTGAAGATCCGCCTCGGCAAGCACGGGCCGATCCAGCGGCTCCATGAGCGTATCGATGCGAAGCATCGGAGGATGCCCGGGCACGAGATGGAGATCGGACGCGGATTCGGCGTCGGCGATTCGGAGCAGGTCAATCAACTGCATCGGTGTCTCCCCGACGGTGGCCAACACCGTCGACAAAGACGCTATCGGCGGTGTCGATCGGGCTCGTGACCGGCGACATCCGACTTTCGCAGCCGACGTTCACCCTGCACGGATGACGCGGAGAACCACGCGTTTCGGAATCATTCCGGATGAAGGGATTCGATCAGTTCGACGGAGCGAGCACGAGCGCCCCGGAGGCGGAGTAGCCGACCGATGGCCGGTAGCCAAGGTCCAGCAGCGTCTGCGACAGCACTCCGCTGCCGAGATAGACCAGACTCCCCGACACCGCCCACGATGATTCGTCGGGCAGTTCACTCGGAATCCACCCGACCGTGGAATAGGGGAAGGAAGCCGGCAGCGTGATCGCCCGCTTCGCGCCCGGGCTCAGGGTCATCTCCGCCGCATGCCGGCCCCGGTAGACCTGACGGCCATCCACCGTGAGGACGTACTCGAACTGGAGAAGACGGCATTCGCGTTCGTGCGGATTGGCGATCGACCCGTTCAGGACGAGGGCCATTGCGGTGTCGTTCACCCCGGTCAACTCGATGGATTCCACGTCGACGACGGGGCCGCCGCCCGCAAGGCATCCCTGCAGAGTGAGCAGGAACGGGATCAGAAGCAGATGGGGTCTCAGCCGGTGCATGCGGCCACTCTACCATCGACCTGTCGCCTTGTCGCAACCCGTCGACCGATCCCGGCACGGAGACGAAACAGGCGTAGAATCGACGATGAGACTGCACATGCACCGAATCCGAACCAAGATCATCCATGCCCTGACCGCGGCTCTCTGCTCGCTTGCCGTTGCCCAGGACAATCCGGTGTACGTGGACGAATCACACCTTGCCCGTCAGATCCTCGACCAGGCCGATGCCATTTCGGCGTCCAATCCGCAGGAGGCGGTCAGACTGCTGCAGGAACTGGTCGACACCGCCGGACACCAGGTGGTCTCCGCGACGGATGAAGCCGAGCCGGCATGGTTCCGATCCGTGCGCGAACTGGCCCGCAACCGACTGCTTCGCGATCCCGTCCTGCTCCGGACGATGCAGGACACCTACGGCGGAACAGCACTGGAACTGCTGGAGCAGGACCGTCTGCTGGAAGTCTCGCAACGATTTCCCCTGACCGCGGCCGGGCTCCAGGCGATGCTTCGTCTCGGCATGCACGCCGTCGAATCGGGCGATCTCCAGCGAGGTCGTATCCGACTCGAACGCGTGCTGGAGCATCCGGACCTCGACGGCTCCGCACGGAGCCTCGCCCTCTACGGACTCGGCACCGTCGCCACCCTGCTCGAGGACCGCGATGCCCTGTCGAGAATCAACGAACAACTTCGCCTCATGGAATCCGACGGCGAACCGATGTCGGAGGCCCTGCAGTCGATCCGGGTTCGTCCCGGCGAGCGGCGGACCCACTCGCTGCTGAACCGTGGAGACGAAGCTCCGATCGACACGCTGGTCGGCCAGTCGATCTGGACGGAACCGCTGGAGGAAAGTCTTCTGAACCAGCGTGTTGATCTGGACGGCACGCTCGGCCGCTACGGTCGTTCCGATCTCGAGGAACTGGCTGCCGCGGGATGGTTCACGACCGTGGTGCCCACCGTGTACGAAGACACCGTCCTCGTGAATCTCGGGGACACCGTCATGGCCCTCGACACCCTGACCGGCAACACGCGATGGACTTCTCAGCGCCGACAGCAGACGCTGCGACTCGATCCCTCCGAACGCCCCGCCGCCGCCGACTTCATCGCCATCGAAGGCCGCTACCTGGTGACCACGACCGGGCATCTGTACGCGGCGGAACGGTCCGGGCGGGGCCACCTGCTCTGCTTCGACGCCGTCAGCGGAAAGATCCGCTGGGGCCTGCAGGTTGACGAACACCCCGACATCGAACAGTCGGAAGGGCTGTTCATCGCCAGTCCGCCGATCATTCACGAGGGGACCGTATTCGTGCTGGCCAGGCGAGTCAGCGCACAGCAGCTGACGAGTGAGCTCCTGATTGCCGTGGACCTCATCGAGGGGGATGTGGAGTGGGCGAGGTGGATCTCATCGGCGGGACGCATGCGACGCAACACGACGTCCAACACCATGGCACCACTGGCCGCCCGAGGCCGCGTCTTCACTGCGACCACCACCGGGGCCGTGGCGGCCGTCGACGCCTCGAGCGGCGACCTGCTCTGGATCCAGCGATTCGCCCCGACCTCCACGCCCGCCAGCCCTTCCGGAGCGGCCCGGCCGTACACCCACCACGCACCGGTCCTGATCGAGGACGGACTCGTCTGCATCGCACCCGACGGCAACCGGGTCCTCCTGCTCGATCCGGAGACGGGCGAACTGCTTCGGGCGTTTCCCGCGACCACCCCCGACCACTGGAACCACCCGACCTACCTGTTGGCGGCCGGAAGCGAACTGGTCTCGATCGGGCGTGACGTGCGCGGCTTCTCGGCCGGAGATCTGGACACGCCCGGGTGGACCCTGCAGCTCGGAGAGGACGCTTCCCCACTGCCCGCGGGTCGCGTCCAGTTGCTTGATCGCACCCTCATCGTTCCCCTCCAGGACCGCATCCTGCAGATCGATCTACAGAACGGCACCATCCTCCACTCGATGTCGGTGGAACGGACGGGAAATGCCATCGTCGCGGGTGAACAACTGCTGATCGCTTCGGCGACCCACATCGACGCGTACACGGCCTTCGATCGTGCCAAGGAAACCCTCGTCGATCGGATTCGTCGGGAACCGGAGAACGTCGACGCACGGCTGGATCTGGTGCGACTCGCGGCCAGAGCACGACGAACCCCACTGCTCAACACCACCTCCCGGGAACTGCTCGACACGCTGCCGGGCGTCGAATCGGAGCGGGCGGACCGTGTCCGAGATCGACTGCTGACGCATCTGGTCGAAGCGATGCGAACCGAACCGGATATCACCACCGAACGCGGTGTCACGCTGCAGTCCCTGCTGCTGGAAACCGCAGACCGCCCTCGTCTCGAACTGGAAGCGGCACTGGTGCTCGGTGATCGGTTGCTGGAAACGGACGCGACCAAGGCGGGCGATGCATGGCGGAGCATCCTGGAGAGCGAGGCCATGTCCAGGGCATGGCACGAGGAGGACGGGCTGGCGGCCCCCGGCTCGGTCTGGGCCTACCGCCGACTGTCGAACCTCGATGCGCCCCGAAAGCCCATCGATGACAAGCCGTGGCGGACCCCCGTGGATCGAAATTCGATGGATGACGTGCTGGGAAGCATGCGTGAGAACATCCGCACGTCGACCGACTCGAAGCAGATTGCCAGACGGCTGCCACAAACGGTCGACCAGCTGGTCGCGAAGGGACGGACCGAGGCCGCCATCGGGCTGCTCGCGGCCTGGGATCTTCGGTATCCGGATCGGCCCCTGGCCAGCCGGGAAACGGCGCGGGAGCGGATCCGCCGCCTGACCACCCCCGATATCGTCCGGGACCCGAGCGACGAGCGGCTGGCGGCACCGGATCGGATCAGCGGCTCGCTGATTCCGATCGCATCGGGACATCGCAGCACCACTGCACCAACCAGCATCCTCGTCGCGCGGCAGGATCAACTTCGACGCATCGGTCTTGCGGGGACCGAGGGGGACTGGACCACAACCGTACCGGGAAGCGGCACCACTCTCCTCCAGCAGGACGACGAGCGACTTTCTCTCTTGATCGACTACGGGGACATGAGGCCCGACCTGCTGGTACTGGATGCCGGCACCGGGCGGACCGTCAGCGGGCCCACCGGGCTCTCGAGCTTCTTTCCCAATGAAGAACCTGCCGATCGGGACCGACAGGCCATCCGACCCGACGGGAGGATGATCGACCCCGGCGAAGTACTCGTCTGCAGCAATGACGACTCGATCACGCTGCTGCGGCGGGACGGGGCGGCCGTCGGCCTCATCGGTGGCAAGAACGAATGGACCCGAACGCTGCCCATCCGAGTCCTGCACGGCTTCATCCCCATGCCGGAGGGGCTCGTGGTCGTCGGTCCCGATCCGGACGCAGCCGAACCATTGGCCGCCAGCAACACGGATCCCGTCCTCTACTACCTCGAACATGCGACCGGCGTTGTCCGGAAGATCGTCTGGCCCGAAGAGCTGGGACGGTTCGGGTGGATCGCCCGTTCACCGCTGAACGACCTCGTGCTGGGTGGAGAACTCGGGATCGCATGCATCGGCTGGCCGGACCATACCCCTCGCTGGATCAACACCCTGCCCGAGGCGGGACGTTCATCACAGGGGTGGGCAACGACGGAAGCGGTCCTCTTCATGGACCAGCGGGACGGCAGGGAGATGGTTCGCCTGCTTGACCTGACGACCGGAGAACCGACCGGGGAGCTGGAACGCCCCTCCTACCGTGATCTCGGCCTGATCAGGGAACTCACGGTCGATGCCCGCGGCTTCAGGATCCTGCGGGACTCGGGGCTGTCCATCCACGGTCCGGATGGTGCTCTGATCGGCACCGATGGAATACCCAGCGATTACCGCTTCGAGCATCTTCTCACCGATGGTGGACGACACGTACTCCTCGCCCACCGCCAGAGCATCACGGATCTCCAGGGCGGCTCCGGACCGACGAAGCGACGCCATCTCTACCGGATCTCGATGCTGGACGAGACCGGTCGTTCCCTCGACCTGCTTGACCTCTATCCACTCGTCAGTAGAATCCGCGCGGTACGTCTCTCGGGTCCTACACTGCTCATCGAGACGGACAACGCCGTAGACTTCATCACCCTTCCCCCGTGGCCAGCAACCGACTCAAGCACACCACCCGGAAACGTTCCATGACGCTGCTCGAAACACCACCGACCACCGAACCGCACTGGACCATCGTCGCTCATCCCGAGCCGACCGCCTCCGAACCCATCGAGGACGAGGAGAATGACTACTACGGGGACATCGAAGGCGAAGACGACGAGAACGCGGACAGCGACGACTTCGAAGACTTCGACGATGATGATGATGACGACGAGTTCATCGACGACGACGACGAGGACGACGACGACGCCCACGAAGATGACGATGACGACTTCGGCGATGAGGACGACTTCAGCGACGAGGATCTCGGCTAACCGGACTCAGCCTTCGATCTTGGCCCACTTGTCGTCGGCACGCCCCGCTTCGAGCGCGCGTCCGTGGGTGCCCGCGGCGGAAGCCTCGAGCGAATCGCACAGCGACTGCACCGACGGAACCGATGCGTACTCCGCACGAAGCTGCGCCAGCTGCTCGGATGTCGACCCGTTGCTCCGGAAGACGCGTCGAAAGGCATCCTTGATCGCATCGATGTGATCATCACCGAATCCGCGTCGGGCCAGGGCCACCGCATTGACGGCGCGGACTTCGGCGGGATGCCCCTCCACGATCATGAACGGCGGCACATCACGGGAGATCCTCGCCAAACCGCCGACGAAGGAGCAGGTCCCCACGGTCGCGAAGTGGTGGATGCCTGCACCGCCGCCGATGCTTGCATAGTCCTCGACCACGACGTGCCCGGCGAGCATGACCTGATTGGCGATCACCGTCTCGTCGTGCACATGGCAGTCGTGCGCGACGTGCGCGCCGACCATGATGAGATTCCCATTTCCGACGGTCGTCACCCCGCCACCGTTCCCGGTGCCGCGATGTATGGTCACGTGCTCCCGGATTTCGTTCCGATCCCCGATCTCGCAGGTCGTCCGCTCGCCGCCGTACTTTCGATCCTGCGGATCGACGCCGACCACGCTGTAGGGGAAGAAGCGATTCCCATCACCCACCGTGGTGTCGCGCTGGATCGTCACGTGCCCCATCAACTCGGTCCCGGCCCCGATCGTCACGTTCGGTCCGACGACGCACCAGGGACCGATCTCGACCGTGTCATGGACGGTGGCGGTGTCGTCGAGGATGGCGGTGGGATGGATCGTCATGGTGTGGTGACCTGTTCTAGTTTGATTCCTGATCGGAGTCGATCATCATGAACCGGATGTTGGCCTCCGCCGCAAGGACGCCGCCCACCGTCGCCTGACCACGGATGGATGCCGTGCGCGAGCTCGCACGGATGGTCTCCACTTCGAGCATCATCTGGTCTCCCGGGGTCACCGGATGGCGAAGCTTGACGCGATCGAGACTGAGCAGCACGGCGATCTTGCCGGTGTGCTCGAGTTTCTGACTGAGGAGCAAACCACCAAGCTGGGCCATGGCTTCGACGATCAGGACGCCGGGCATGATCGGCGATCCGGGATAATGCCCCTCGAAGAAGGGCTCGTTGATGGAGACGTTCTTGACTCCGACGGCGCGACGATCGCCTTCGAGCGTCAGGACCCGATCCACCAGCAGCATCGGGTATCGATGCGGCATGATCCGCTGGATCGTCCGGATGTCCATCACCGGCCGTTCGACGGGCTCCTCGACCTCCGCCTGGGAACGATTCTGCTCGATGATCCGTCGGCACATCGTTCGATTCAGAGCGTGGCCGGATCGGGAAGCGACGAAACGCCCCTGGATCTCGCCACCGATCAGGTACAGGTCCCCGATCATGTCGAGCACCTTGTGGCGGGAGGGCTCGTCGGTGAATCGATATGCATTGTCGATCGGTCCGTCCTCGCCGATGACCAGCACCTCGCTCGGACTGAGGTGGCGGCACATGCCCTGGTCCCACAGAGCCTGGGCCTCCTCGTGAAGACTGAAGGTCCGGGCGGCGGCGACTTCGGACAGATAATCATCCCGTCCGAGCGTGAAGCCGAACGCCTGGCGTCCGATGCGATCCGCATTGGAGCCGTAGTCGAGTTCGTAGAGCAGTTGCATCTGCCGCTGTTCACAGGGGAAGGCCGCGAGCACCGCTCCGTCCTCCTCGATGACGATCGGCTCGTGCACCTTGAACAGGCGACGATCGGCATCCTGCTCCACCAGTCCGACCTCCATGATCGGTTGCGTGTAGGGGGAGGCGGAGCCGTCCCCCAGGGGAAGCTCCGGACCGTCGATGCGAAGCAGTGCATTGTCGATTCCGAGCCCGCTCAACGCGGACAGGCAGTGCTCGACCGTCTCGACGACTCCGGATCCGTTCTGAAGCGTCGTACGTCGGGCCCGATCGACGGCATGCTCGACCAGGGCCGGAATGCGGACGGGGGGATCGAGATCGATCCGCTCGATGATGATCCCGTGTCCGGGTGGAGCCGGCTCGATG
Organism: uncultured Phycisphaerae bacterium; assembly: GCA_913020415.1. Classification (GTDB taxonomy): domain Bacteria; phylum Planctomycetota; class Phycisphaerae; order Phycisphaerales; family SM1A02; genus UBA854. Next base: position 11,513 of record CAJWBW010000010.1, read on the forward strand.
ATCACCGTCGCACGTTGGCCCAGCATCAGACCCGCACCCGTCACGGAGACCGGTGATTTCAGCGTGTGCTGGCGGACGGATCGATAGCCGCCCCCCGGAGCTGCTCCGGTAGTTCGATCCACTGCACCTGGATCCATCACCTGTCCTGCCACGCCGTCTCCTCAGCTCGAACTGCGGCCTTCGTGTTCAACGGCTCTGCGATCGCTGCTTCGCCATGAATTCAGGTAATTTACGAAGGCTGGAGAGTTGACGCAAAAAGATTCTGTCCTCAAATGCGGGGGTTCCCAGCACGCTGGTTCCCGCTTCGACGTCCCGCATGACCCCCGTCTTGGCCCCTACGCGGGCCCCCGGCCCGATCTTGAGGTGATCGGCGATGCCCGCCTGGGCACCGATCTGCGCCCAATCCCCCACCTGAACGGATCCCGCCATACCCGCCTGGGCGGCGATGACCACGTTTCGACCGATGACCACGTTGTGTCCGACCTGGACCATGTTGTCGAGTTTGGAACCGTCACCGATGACCGTCTCGCCGAACTTCGCCCGATCCACGCAGGTGTGGGCGCCGAGATCGACGTCGTCCCCGATTCGAACCGTCCCGTTCTGCGGGACCTTCTCCAAGCCGGTGCCCGCTGCGTTCGGTCGGTAACCGAAACCGTCCGCCCCGACGCTGACGTACGGCTGCAGCTGACAACGGCATCCGAGGATGCAGTCCCGACCGATGACCGAAAGCGATCCGATCATGGTTCCGGCACCGATTCTCGCTCCGCGTCCGATCTGCACTCCGGGGCACAGCACGACGCCGTCACCGAGCTCCACATCGGCGGCCACCAGCACCCCCGCACCGATGCGAACCCCCTGACCCATGACCGCCGACTCGTGGATCTGTGCGGTGTCGTGGATCCCGGAATCGGGCCAGTCTGGCTCGGGCGCGAAGTGCGTCAGCAGTGTGTTCATGGCCAGTTCGGCATCGTCGACCACGATCAGGGCGCGGTTCGCCGGATCGTGTCCGGGAACCTCGACTCCGCGCGTGACCAGCGCCGCACCGGCGGTGGCATCCTTCCAGTCCCGCGCGAACTCCCCACTGCGGATGAAGGTCAGATGCGCTCCGTCGGCGTTCTGCATGGAGTCGACGCCATGCAGCACGAGGTCGGCGGGACCGTCGAGATCCCCACCCACCAGTTGCGCGACCGACGCCGCGGTGAGATGACGTGTTGACTGGTCGCCGGAGGAAGCCATCGCGTTAGTTCGCCGCTTTCGACTTCTGGTATTCGCTGTTCATGACTTCGATCAGGCGATCGGTGACGTCCATCTCCCCCCGTGCAAAGAGGACGCGCCGACTGGAGATCTGAGCCAGGATGTTCTCCGAGTTCTCGGGAATCGCGACGATCGAATCGTCGACCAGGATGATGTCGTATCCCTCGGCATCGGCGAGGGCCTTCGCGGACATCTTGATCTTGTCGTAGAGCTCGAAGATCTTGTCGTCGTTGTACCGCTTCTGCTTCTGCTGCTGGAACTGGACGTACCCCTGCAGTTCGATCGCGGCCATCTGGTACCGCTTCATGGCCTGCTTGAACTTGTCGCTGCTCTCCGGGTAGTCCTCGAGATCGGCTTCGAGTCCCTCCAGTTCCTCCTGCCTTCTGTTCAGCTCCTCCTGCATGCCGTCCGCCCGCTGGGACAGGGACACCTGCAGCTGGTCCCACTCCTGCAGACCGTTGAAGGTTCCTTCGAGATCGACCGTGCCCACGACCGTCGGGGTGAGAAGCGGCAGGGCGTGCACGGCCACGGCCTGCACGCCGGCGAGAAGTGCCGATGCAAGCAGCAGGCCCGCGGCAACGAGGATGACTGCGGGATGGAACGGGGATCGGTTCATGGTGATGCTCCGGGATGGATCGGGTTCGGGTTCGCGAGGGATCAGCGGGATCCGGCTGAAGCGGCGTACTCGTTGTTCATGCGGATGATGAGGTCGTCGCTGATGTCGATGGACGGGTTGCGGAAGAGGATCCGACGCAGGGTGATCTGCTCACGCAACTGATCCTGCCGACTGATCTGCCGGCCGCCGGCCACGCTGAACTCGTTGTTGCTGTCGTTGATCAGGACCAGATCGATGCCCTCGATGTCCGAGAGTTCTGCGATGTTCTTCTGCATCGATCGATACAGGTTCTGAAGCATGAGGGACTTCTCGATGTCGATTTCCTGCTGGACGAATCGGATCCAGGCCATCTCCTGGAGCAGCTTCAAGTCGAGGTCGTCCTGCATCCGGCTCTTGTCCGGACCGTCGACCATGGCCTCGAGCTCCCCACCGATCTGCTCGATCTCCGCCTGACGCCGGTCACGCTCGGACAGGATCTCCTGGCTCTGGGCCGTCAGCGCCGCCTCGAGATCCGCCCGTTCGGCGAGCGAGTCCATGACCCGCTGCAGATCGACGGTGGCCACGACCGTGGGACCGAAGGAACCCAGCCGGTTCGCCTGCGCGGGCCAGGGCGCCAGCATCGCGGCAACGAACAGTCCGAGGAGGAGAATGGGAGTGCTTTGTCGGATACGACGGAACATTGCGTGGCTCCTGTGGGGAGGTCGGATTGAGAAGGGGATCGTCAGAACGGCAGTTCGGCGGAGAAACTAAACACTTCGGT
>CAJWBW010000011.1:0-14059 GCA_913020415.1 uncultured Phycisphaerae bacterium
ACTCTGCGTGCTGATCGCCGACCCCGTGACCGAGGACGGCGAGGCGCGGCTCGAAGCCGTCGTCAGCACCGACGACGGATTCCGCATCGCCGAGCTGGATCTGGAGATCCGCGGGCCCGGCGAGCTGGTGGGCAGCCGGCAGTCCGGCCTGCCCCCCTTCCAGGTCGCATCGCTGCCCCGGGACTTCGATCTTCTGCGGGCCGCCCGGCGGGATGCCGAGGCCTGGATCGACGGGGACCCCACGTTGCAGCGACCGGAGCACGCCCTGATTCGCCGCCGCCTGATGAAGCGGCACGGCGAGGCCCTCGGCCTGGTCGATGTGGGCTGATACCCTGCACCGATGTCCACTTCGAACGATCCACGCCGCGACCTCATCGCCCTCTTCGACGAGATGGGATCGATCCTCGAACTCCTCGGTGCCAACGGCTTCAAGGTGAACGCCAACCGCAAGGTGGCGAGGGTGCTCGAGGATCTGACCGGCGACATCACCGCCTATCGCGACGACCCGAAGGGACTCCAGGCGATGGACGGCATCGGCAAGAGCAGTGCCGAGAAGATCTGCGAGTTCCTCCGCACCGGGCGCATGAAGGAATACGAGCAACTCGTCGCCGAGGTTCCGGACGGGCTGCTCGACGTGCTTGAGATCCCGGGCCTCGGCCCGAAGACCGTGCGGGCGATCTGGGAGCACGCCGGTGTGGAATCGATTCCGGATCTGGAACGGGCCATTGCGGAGGGCGGCCTCGACGACGTCCCCCGCATGGGAAAGAAGACGATCCAGAACATCGCCGACTCGATCGAGTTCATGAAGAAGTCGACCGACCGGACCCCGCTGGGCACCGCGATGCCGCTGGCCGAAGGGCTGGTGGACCAGCTCGGAGCCCATCCGGGGGTTTCGCGGATCGCCTGGGCCGGATCACTGCGCCGGGGCCGGGACACGATCGGGGATCTCGACATCCTCGCCTGCTGCGAGGATGCGGCGTCGTTGATCGAGTTGTTCCAGAGCATCGATGGCGTCGAGAAGGTGCTGCTGGCCGGCGACACGAAGTGTTCGATCCGCCTCGATCGCGGTATTCAGATCGATCTGCGTGTGGTGCCGGAAGCCGCCTTCGGAGCCGCCTTGATGTACTTCACCGGTTCCAAGGAGCACAACGTGGTGCTGCGCGAACGGGCGATCAAGGCGGGCATGCGTCTCAACGAATACGGACTCTTTCCCGACGACGGCGACGACGAACCCCCGCAGGCCCGCGGCATCGCTCCGGTCGCCTCGGAGACCGAGGAGTCGATCTACGCCGCGCTGGAACTGCCGTGCATCCCCCCTGAACTGCGGGAGGAGCGCAATACCCTCGAGACGGTTCCCGAACTCATCACGGTCGAGGACATCAAGGCCGAACTGCACGCCCATACCACCGCCAGCGACGGCGTTCTGTCCATCGAGGAACTGGTTGCGGTGGCCAAGGCCCGCGGATTCCACACCATCGCGGTGACCGACCATTCCCGCAGCAGCGTGCAGGCCAACGGCCTCGACGAGGACCGCCTTCGCGCGCACATCGACGCAGTGCGTGAAGTGAACGAACGCACCAGGGGCATCACGGTGCTGGCCGGCAGCGAGGTCGACATCCTGTCCGACGGGCGACTCGACTACGACGACGACCTGCTGGCCGCCCTGGACATCGTGGTCGCGTCCCCGCACGTGGCCCTGTCGCAGGATCCGAAGAAGGCGACCGCCCGCCTGCTGGCGGCCATCGCCCACCCGCTGGTGCACATCATCGGCCACCCCACCGGCCGGATCATCAACCGGCGGCCGGGGCTCTCCCCGGACATGGACGCCCTGATCGCCGCGGCGGTCGAGCATGACACGGCGTTGGAGATCAATGCGAACCCGCAGCGACTGGACCTGCGGGACGTGCACGTCCGGGCCGCCGTCGAGGCGGGCTGCCGGATCGCCATCGACACGGATGCGCACGCGGAATCCCACTTCGACTTCCTCCGCTACGGCGTGATCACGGCCCGACGAGGCCGGTGCACCCCCGCGGACTGCGTAAACTCGCTCTCCGCCAAGGCCCTGCACGCCTGGCTGAAGTCCAAGCGGTCCTGATCCTGCTAGGATGACCGTCTGGACCATGTTCGACACCCTTTCCGACAAGCTGGGCGCCGCCGTCAAGTCCCTCTCGGGACGCGGACGCATCACGGAAGCCAACGTCCGCGAGGCGATGGCGGAGGTCCGCACCGCCCTGATCGAAGCCGACGTCAATCTGGAGGTCGTGGATTCGTTCTGCGACGAGGTGCTGGCCGACGCGATGGGCGAGCAGGTCACCGCGAGCCTCAAACCCGGACAGCAGATGATCGGCATCGTCCACCGGCATCTCGTGGAACTGATGGGGACCACCGAAACCCCCCTGGTGTTCATGGATTCCGGTCCGACGGTGATCATGCTCTGCGGCCTCCAGGGAACCGGAAAGACGACGACCTGCGGCAAGCTGGCGGCGTGGCTCAAGCAGCGCGGTCGCAACACGCTCGTGGCCGCCTGCGACCTGCAGCGGCCGGCCGCGGTCGATCAGCTCCGCGTCGTGGTGCAGGGGGTCGAGGAGAACGCCCGGGGCAACGCGAAGGTGGACTTCTACGGCGAACCCGAGAAGTGCGCCGAGTACGGACAGGCCGTGGGCGTGGCGGTCGAGGTCGCCCTGCACGCGCTCAAGAAGGCCCGCAAGGAGAAGTACGACGTCCTGATCCTGGACACCGCCGGTCGCCTGCACGTCGACGACGATCTCATGGGCGAACTGCAGGCGGTGCAGCGGTCGATCAACCCCCATCAGATCCTGCTGGTGGTCGACGCCATGGCGGGTCAGGACGCGGTGCACTCCGCCCGCGAGTTCCACGAACGACTCTCGATCGACGGCGTGATTCTGACCAAGCTCGACTCGGACACCCGCGGCGGTGCCGCCCTGTCGGTCCGCCAGGTCACCGGGGCCCCCATCTCCTTCATCGGCACGGGCGAGAAGTCCGACCAGCTCGAGACGTTCCATCCGGACCGCATGGCGGGCCGCATCCTCGGCATGGGCGACGTGGTCTCGCTCGTCGAGAAGGCCCAGGACGAGGTCGACGAGGCCGAGGCCGAAGCGCTCGCCGAGAAGATGATGAAGGGCGAGTTCTCGATGAACGACTTCATCAAGCAGATCAAGTCCATTCGTCGCATGGGTTCGATGAAGTCGCTCCTGGGAATGCTGCCCGGCGTGGGCAAGACGATCCGCAATCTCGATGTGGACGAGGGCCAGTTCGACCGACTCGAGGCCATGGTCAACTCCATGACCCCGGGCGAGCGGGAGAAGGCCAAGTCAATCACCAAACCACGGATTCGCCGCATCTCGCGCGGGTCGGGCACGTCAAACACCGACGTCAACCGGCTGCTCAAGCAGTTCGAGATGATCAAGAAGATGACCGGCCAGATGGCGGGCATGGGCATGATGGGCAAGATGAAGGCGATGAAGAACGCCGGCGCCGACCCCGAACAGGCCATGGCCGGCATGGGCATGCCGGACATGAACGCCCTGGCCGGCATGGGCCGCGGCGGCAAGAGCACCAAGACCAGCAGCGTCAAGAAGAAGTTCAAGCAGCGCAAGAAGCGCAAGTGACGCCCCGCGACCTCTCCCTCAGACCACGTACTCGAACTTGCGGGCCATCCCGGCCGCGAGGTGGTACAGGTTGTGGCAGTGGAAGAACCAGTGCCCCGGGTTGTCGGCGTAGAACTCGATGTCGATCTTCTGCCCCGGCCCGACCGCGACGGTGTCCTTGAGCGGACAATGCGTCTCCTCCCAGGCGCCCGGATTCGAGAGCAGGCGATAGAAGTGGCCGTGCAGGTGCATCGGGTGGTACATCATCGTCGAGTTGGTGAACCGGATGCGCACCCGATCCCCGTAGTTGATCTGCAGCGGCCCCGCATCGCCCTCCGGCACGAACAGTTCGGGGTAGTACTCACCGGCCATCGACCAGAGGTAGCGATCCATGTCACCGCCGAGTTCGATCTCGAAGGTCTTCACCGGCCCCTCCGGGAGCACCGTCGGATACGGCGACCGGAGCGAGGCGTAGTCGGCCGAACCACCCGCACGTCCGATCCAGGTCGGCATGCCGCGTGCCGGCTGCTTCGGGGCCCCCTTGGTATGCAGGACGCCGGCGACCCGGCGCGTGGTGCCCAACGCGACGGCGTTGAGGGTGAACGATCCCGACTTCCGGATCGTCACCAGCACGTCGTAGCGTTCGGCGATCGCGAGCATCACGTTGCCCGCCTTCGTCGGCACCACCGGCTGGCCGTCGGCGGTGATGATCTCCATCTCGTGGTCCTCCAACTGGACTCTGAAGAACGTGGCGGTCGAACCGTTGATCAGCCGAAGTCGCAGCCGGTCCCCTTGCTTGACCTCCATGGTCCACGGATCCTCGACCGACTTTCCGTTCATCAGGTAGCCGGGGTAGTCGACGTCGATGTTGAACGGCTTGGCACCGGGAAACGGCTCGCCCCCGGGAACCGGTGTCCTGACCGCGTCGGTCTGGGGCTGCTCGTTGCGAATCTGGGGGATGATGCCGTCGGGCGACTGGTCGAGCCAGTCGGTTAGGAACACGGTGACGTCCTTGTCGTAGTCCCAGGCCGGGCGGGCCTCCTCGATGACGAAGGGGCCGCGAAGCCCCTGCTGCTCCTGCAGTTCGTAGTGGGAGTGGTACCAGTAGGAGCCGGACTGCACGATCGGGTACTCGATGAAGACCGACTGGCGCGGCCCGATCGGGTACTGGGTGATGCCCGGGACTCCGTCCATGTAGTTGGGGACGAGCAGACCGTGCCAGTGGACGGTGCACGGGACCTGCATGGTGTTGTTGACCAGCACCCGGAACATGTCGCCCTCGGTGTAGCGGATCTCGGTGCCGGGATCGGTCCCGTTGACCAGGATCGCATCGGTCGGCGTGCCGAGGGGGGCGATCCGCTTCTGCTCGACGTCGAAGACGTAGTCGGGCTTGGGAGCCGCGGGCATCCGCCCCGCCGCCTGTCCCGTCACCGGCGGCCGGACCCGGGCGGACTGGCCGGTGACATCTCCCAGCAGTACGAAGGGTGCGGCGGCACCGGCGGCGAGGGCGTCGCGGCGGGAGGGAACGGAACGGATCGAATCACGGTCGTTCATGCGGCGGCTCCAGTGTACGAGGTCGTCGTGCGGTACCGTACCACCAAGGTCCTCACGACACATGCTCGAACTCTCCTGCCTGCTGCTGCTGCTCACCACCCCGACGGACACCGGATCGCCCGGTGCCGATGCCGCATCCAAGGCCACCATGGCCGCACCGAACGCGATGGACTGCGCCACGAGGATGACGCCGATCACCCAACGCAAGCACGACGAGTGGCCACTGGAATCCATGTCGTTGACCAGTGACTGGAACGGACTCCGAACCAATCTGGAGGAGAACGGCCTCTACCTCCAGGCCCGGTACACAGCCCTGCTGATGCAGAACTTCTCGGGTGGCCTCGACACGGGCTTCTTCGGAGGCGGCCCGGTGGGCCTCACCCTGACCGCCGACACCGAGAAGCTGCTTGGACACGACGGCGGCACGTTCTTCATCGACCTGGAATACTTCGACTGGTACAACGGTCGCTTCCCCCAGCAGCGATCCTTCGATCCCACCGGATCCTGGGTGGGGTCCAACGGCAACTTCATCGACGCCGACGAGGCGAACTTCGCCGCGATCGCCCAGCTCTACTACCAGCAGTCGTTCCTCGACGACGCCGGCTCGATCCGCTTCGGAAAGATCGACGCCAACGACACCTTCTCGAGCATCGATGCCGCGGGGTCGTTCCAGTACAACCTGATGCACAATCCCCCGTCGCTGAACCTGTACCTCCCGACCTATCCGGCGGAAGCCACGGCGCTGCAGGCCAGCCTGAGGCTGAACGACCACGTCACCGGGCACTTCGGCTGGTACGACGGAACCAACGCCGCCTTCGATCCCGCGACCGGACGGACGGGGCCTTCCACGGGAACCCGGGGACCGGCCACGTTCTTCGACAACGGCGGCCACTGGTTCCTGATCACCGAATGGGAGTTCGACTGGCAGCTGGCACCGCACCTGCCGGGCACGGGATCCATCGGAGGCTGGCTGCAGACGGGGCGTACCACCACCGCGGGCTCGAGCACGACCGGAGTCGAGGATGTGCCTGGTCTCTATCTGAGCTGGCAGCAGACCATCTGGTCCGGCGACGCGGCCAGCTCGGAGGCCGGCGGCGGCGTACGGTTCTTCGGGCAGTTCGCCCTGTCCGACCCCGACAAGAATCCCTCCCACTGGTCGCTCATGACGGGCCTGAGCGCCACCGGGGTCATCCCCGGCCGGCCCGCCGACGCGGTCGGCATCGCCGGAGGGTGGACGGCGTTCTCCGACGATCCGGAAATCTACCGGTCGACCATGCCCGACGGCTCAGCCGGCCCGGCCGGCGGCCACGAGATCGGGTTCGAGGTGTTCTACAAGGTGCAGCTCACCCCGTGGTGCTACGTGCAACCGGGGTTCGAGTGGATCGGGTCCCCCGGCGGCGGCGACACGTCACCGCTGGAAGACGATGTGATCGGCTACCTGCTGGTCGGCGTGGAGTTCTGAAAACCAAAAAACAACCCCGCGCCGAAGCGCGGGGTTGCAAGGTCGTTCGAAGGGTCGACCGGCGGGCTTATTCGTTGCACCCGCCCCATCCACCGATGACGTCGAGCAGGTCCATCACATCGACCCAGCCGTCACCGTTGATGTCGCCGGCACGGTTGTCCGTGCCCCAGACCGCGATCACGTAGAGCAGGTCGAGCACGTCGACGTTGTAGTCCTCGTTGGTGTCGGCCCGGCAGAAACCGGAATCACCGTCCTCGCCGCAGGTGTCGCTGAAGTCGTTGCCGCCCAGGTCGTACCAGGCGCCCCAGATGTGGTCGGGCGCATTGCCGCAGACGCTGCTGTCCTCGATCGTGAAGGTGCTGAGGGAGCAGAACACGCCGCCGCCCTGGCCGGAGGCCACGTTGTCCGAGATCTCTCCACCGGTGAAGGTCGGCATGTTGAAGGTGTAGCAGGCGAAACCGCCTCCGTCGGTGGCCGTGTTCTGGCTGACGATGCAGTCGGTGAACGAAGGCGAGGCTCCGACCTCCAGCAGGACACCGCCGGCGTGACGGTTGGCTCCGTTCTTGCGGATGGAGACGTTGTTGTAGGAACCGGCCCCACCCACTTGGTAGATGCCGGCACCATCCTCCAGGGCGGAGTTGCCCTTGATGACGACCGTGTTGAGCGAGTGGTAGCAGAGGTTGGCGTAGATGCCGCCACCATTGGTGGCCGCGTTGTGGGACACCTCGCACTCGTTCATGGTGAAGTCGCCGTACTCGGAAGCGATGCCTCCGCCATTTGAAATGGCTGTGGCGTTGTTGTACTTGAAATCACACCCGTTGAAGGTCGGATCTCCCTCGTAGATGTGGGCTCCCGTCCCGCTGTTGTAGATGAACTGGCAGTTGGTGAAGGTCGCGGATCCTTCGATCCGGGCCCCGGCGCCACCGTTGCCGGGATCCACGCCGCCACGGAACACGAGGTTCTCGAACGACGCGTTGGACGTGACCAGCAGGACGCGATCCGAGGAGCCGGTCGCGTCCAGAATCGCAATGTCACCCGTTCCGTAACCACGCCAGTCCTCCACCCGTAACGTGATGTCCGAAACGTCGACCACTACGGCGCTGCCGTCGCCATTGACGGCGTACTGGCCGCTCTGAAGTATCAGCGTGTCGAAGGGTTGGGCAATGGAAACCAATCCATAGATACCTTCTGAATACAAGGTCCTCGGTGCACCGGCACGAATCTGATCGCATTCGACAATCCAGTGACTGTTGTCGCTGTCGTCAACGCCATCCTGGCATTCGCAGTTGAAGTTGTTGTTGTGCCCCTTGCTCCAGCCGTCCCAACTGACGTACAGGTCACCGAACGCCGACGTCCCGCACAACACGGTACCGGCCGTGCCGGCGGGGAGGCCATTGGCATCATCGGGATCGTCGACCAGCAGCGTCACGCGATCACCGACCGAGTATTCCGAATCGCAGGCGCACTCGATAAGAGTGAACATTTGGATCACACCGCAATCGACGTAGTAGTTGCTCGTGCCGGATCCTGCCGATTCGCCGCAGGTGCAGTACCCGTTCCCATCGTGTCCCAAATCGTAGCCATCCCAATCGACCAGAATGAGATTCCCACCAAATGCGTTGGAGCCGCATACGACGGTTCCGAGTGAACCAACCGGGAGGTCACCCAGACCAGACTCTCCCGTTAACACGACCCGGTCTCCGACCGAGTACTCGGAATCGCAGACGCAGTCGACGACCTGGGCCGACACCTGCACCTGAGCCAGCAGGCCCAGCACGATGGACGCGAGAACAACGCGAATCTTCATTGGAATCTCCCCCCCCCGGGGGTGTGGTTGATATGACGCCCCATCAGACCGAAACTCACGGCGCAGTGCAAGAAAAACCCTCGAGGATCGACCTCGAGGGTGCTCAATGCGTCGAAATTCGCCCTTGCGGGTGGGGTTCAGACTTCCTGCTCGTCGCCGATCCGGCCCAGCATCTCGCTGCGGGAGAAGACGTCGCTGAAATCGAAGACCGCGTGGAAGTCCTCCGGGGTGTCGTCGGCACTGGAACTCATCAGACCGGCTTCGATCATCGCGAACACGATCCGACCGAAGTCGTCGCTGCGTTTGATGTTCCACTGGGACAGGACCACCGGCGCCATCATTCCGTACTGGGCGAGCGCGTAGTTCTTCAGACCCATGCACAGTTCCTGGCCACTGACATGACGTTCCATTTCGGGCAGACCGAAGGGATCGTCGAAGACCTGTTCGGAGGTGTAGCTCAGACCTTCCTGCACGAAGTTGAACGCCGCCAGCGGATACGGTCCCGCCGCATCGACCATGGCCCGCCAATCGATCTGCTGTGATGAGTGACCCATGCCTTGTTCCCTCCCTCCTGAAGCATCTTATCGGTTTCCGGTCCGGAAACCTATTGAAATCCGACAATATCATCGGCTGATAGGACGTGGATCGGACACGAATGGCGATTCGAGGATCGAATAGCGAAGCGGCGCGTCGGCCCAGGGGCCGGTATGCCCCAATCCGATCCGCGGTCCAGTGACGCACTGCGAGTCATCCACCGGCTCGCCCGGTTCGATCCAAAGATCGTTTGACCGACCGATTGCCAGACCGTCCAGCGACCGGTCGACGGCCAGAGCGGCGCACAGACGGCCCGGTCCACGACACAAATCCCTCGCACGCTTGGCCTTGGGGCGATCGATGCGCATCGCCTCGATTCCCTCCCGCGGCTCCAACGCCCGCAGCAGCACCGCTTCGCCGTGATCCTCGGGCCCGGTCACCAGATTCAGGCAATGGTGCATCCCGTAGATCAGGTAGACGTAGAGGTGTCCGCCCGCCATGAACATCGTCTCGTTCCGCTTCGTTCGCCGCCCGCCCCAGGTGTGGCTGGCCCGATCCTCGTGCCCGACGTAGGCCTCCACTTCGACGATCCGCCCGGAGCGGCGAACCCCGTCCACGATCCGCACCAGATCACGCCCCAGCAGTGCGCGGGCGACTTCGGTCGCCGGGGCGGTCGGATCCAACCCCTCGATCACGAATCGGCTCCCGGCTCGAGCACCCAGCGGGGTGCATTTCCACGGGCGAGCGCACCGGCGAGGGATGCCGGTTCATCCCCTTCGGAGACCTCGACGGCCAGTACCCCTCCGATGACGCCCGGATCGAAGGTCACCAGACCGGCGTCGAGTTCCAGCGCGGCCGCACCGTGCACGGTGGCCATTGCCAGCAACCGCAGCGGATCGGTGCCATCGCGTTTGTACAGATGACGCATCTCGTCGAGGACCCCGATGCGGTCCGGCGTGTCGAGACAGGTCCGCGAATCGGTTCCCAACGCGACCGGAATGCCGGCATCCAGCATCTCGCGGTAGCGATGCGCCGCACGATCGTTCCGAGGATGACCGAAGTAGTCGCTGGCCCGCGGACAGTACGCGACCATGCCGCCACGCTCGGCGATCAGTTCGATGTGCGATGAACCGACGTAGTTCAAGTGAACGAGCAACAGAGGACGCGTGCCGAGCACTCCGCGCAACGCCTCGACGGGATGACAGTCGGGAATCACCACCCCGTCGTTCCAGGCCTGCATCCGCTCCGACAGCCGTCGGAAGGGACCGGACCCGTCCCGCAGAAACTCCTCCTCTTCGAGGCTTTCCGCCAGATGAGTGGCGACCGGACGTCCGGTCGAGCACGCGTAGGCGTAGACTTCCGGACCGCAGGTGTAGGGAGCATGCGGAGAGATCCCCACCCGCACCCCGTTTCCGAACTCGGGGACCGAGTCGAGAACGGCCTGGATCTGCCGGATCGATTCGTCCTGTCGATCTCCGAGACCGAAGCACTCGATGAAGGACACGCCTCCCAGTGCACTCTCCCGGAAGGCCAGGGCCGGCTCGGTCTGTCCCACTCCGGCGATGTCGCCCACAAAGGCGACCCCCCCGGCCAGGGACAACTCGATGCCCAGTTGGGTATCCACACGAAGCGTCCCCCCCGCCCGCTGACCGGCCCGCAGATCGAGGATCGATTGCAGCCAGGCCTCGAACTTTCCACCGAATGGCCGGGGCTCCAGTGGTGTGAGATCGAGATGGGCGTGGGCATTGACCATGCCCGGCAGCAGGACCGCCCCGGGCTCATCGATCCGCCTGACCCCTTCCACCGCACCGATGGACTGGGGGGTCCCCGCGGCGACGACCTCCCGGCCCTCCAGCAGCAGGGCACCGGGCGAGGCCTGCACGCCACCGGCGTCGAAGACACCCGCGGCGTGGATCAGCGTACGTTCTGTCGACTCGGCCATTCACCGGCTCCCGGTCACAAGTCGTTGGCCGGCCTCGACCAACGCGCCGTCCACACGTTCTCCCCGACCCCCACTCCGGGCCCAGGAACGGTACACTGTTGATGACATGCCCAGTGGAACGGAAGCCACTGTGCGACCTCAGAGTACCTCTTTCAATCAAGCGGGGTAACCCACCATGGCACGCATTGTACCCACCACGTGCGCCGCGGCGGCATTCATGCTGCCACTGCTGACCGGCGGATGCGTTCAGCAGGACAAGTACGACAATCTTCTTCAGGTCAAGCGATCGCTCCAGGAGCAGCTGCTGACCGTCACCGACGAGCGGGATTCCCTCGAGGCCCAGTTGTCCAACCGCACGCAGCAGTTGTCTGCGGCCCGCGGCGACATCTCCCTCCTCCAGGAGAAGTACGAGATCCTCGGCGGCGAACTGAGCCAGCTGTCCATGTCCAATCAGAATCTGGCGATGCAGGTCAGCGAGATGGAGATCGGGCCCCTCCCCGCTGACGTCCAGACCGCTCTGGCCCGACTCGCCAGCCAGTACCCGGACCAGATCACCTTCGATTCCGGTACCGGCATGCTGCGGTTCAACAGCGACCTGACCTTCAACTCCGGCAAGGACCAGGTCAAGGACGCCGGCACCGCTTCACTGGCGGCGCTGGCCACCATCCTCGACGGCCCTTCGGCCGAGAACTTCGAACTGGTCGTCATGGGACACACCGACGACGTCCCGGTGAAGTACTCGAAGAATCAGCATCCCACGAACATGCACCTTGCCGTGCATCGGGCCATTGCGGTCCGCGACGTGCTGGTCGGATCGGGCATCGACGCCGATCGGGTGCAGGTTGCCGGATGGGGCGAATACAAGCCACTGATTCCGAATGAACCGGGCGGAACCGCCGCAAACCGGCGCGTCGAGATCTACCTCACCTCGAAGACCGACACCTCGATGGCCATGGATCCCATGGGAGACACCGCCACCGAGACCGACACCACCGCAACCGCGGTCGTGGATACCGACGAGCCGATGAAGTAGATCCCCTGCCCTCAGCAGAAGAGGTACTGCGATGACAGCGGCCGTCCGCGGCATTTCCCACGTGGGACACCATGTCTTTCATGGGATTGCCGGGTTCGGCCGCTTCGTCGTTTTCAGCCTGACCACCCTTCGCTGGTTCCTGACCCAACCACGTCGCTGGGGGCGATGGCGAATGATTCGCTCCCAGTTCTATACGGTGGGAGTCGCTTCGATCCCCGTGGTGGCCATCACCGGTGGCTTCATCGGAATGATCCTTGCTCTGGAGACCTTCAACCAGTTCCAGGCCTTCGGGCTGGAGGGGCGGATGGGCGGCATCATCAACGTCTCCGTGGTCAAGCAGATCGGACCGGTCCTCGCCGCGGTGATGGTCGCCGGACGGGTCGGCGGCGCGTTGGCGGCGGAACTGGGCACCATGCGGGTGACGGAACAGCTCGACGCGATGCGGGCCATGGCCAGCGATCCCATCCTGCTGCTGGTGGTCCCCCGGGTCGTCGCCTGCGTGGTGATGACTCCCATTCTCACCATCTACTCGGACCTGCTCGGGGTCTGGGGCGGCTACCTCATCACGGTCGGCTTCAACGGCGTACCGCCGATCGACTACTGGGGCTTCACTGAATACTTCCTGGGATGGTGGGAACCGGTCAACGGTCTGATCAAGTCCGTGTTCTTCGGACTCAGCATCGGACTGATCTCCTGCTACAAGGGATTCACCTGTCGGCCGGGGGCAGCGGGTGTCGGCCGCGCCACCACCAATGCGTTCGTGATCAGCTTTCTGGCGATCATCGTGATCAACTTCGTGCTGGCCAGTTTCCTGAACGCCATCAACACCATGTTCATCTCGGACTCCTTCCGCAGCCCGCTGGGCTAGAATGAGTACATGGCCATTCCTTCCGTCATCGCAGCGATGTCGATCCTGACGGGGACCGCCCTGTCGACTCCCTCCCCGGCATCCACACCCGTTCCCAGCGAACCGAACTCTCCGCGGGCGACCGAAGCCGCCACCGTGCCTTCGCCACCACAGTCCAACGAGTACGTGACCTGGGAAAAGCCGCGAAGCTACGACACCACCTTCAACGTGGGCATCCACTGCCTGGCGGTCATCGATCCCAACCGCCCGCTGCTGATGCCCCTCGTGCTGCAGGGAGCCTCCAGCTTCGTGAATCTGGACACCCTGCAGGCGGAGGTGCAGCTCCACGGCAAACGGCTCGATGGCGGACGCGGCCCGGAACTGATCAACGGCAGAGGCATCTTCAACGAAGGAATGATCGAGGCGCCCACCAAGGACGTCCGCATCGACAAGAACATCCTGAACCTCGCCACGCAACTTCGTTTCAGCGTGTTCCACCAGGCCATCTGCTACTCCAGCGAAGTCGACGAGGAGGCGCTGCAATCGATCCCCTGGCCCGAGTCATGGCCGTCTTCGGTTCGTGATGCCCTGAAACCCCAGGCCCTGATCGAATCCGACGACCCGGTGTTCGCCAACGTCGTCCAGGAGGTCTCCGAAGGGAATCTGCGACAGGTTCCACCCTGGATCGCTGCCAAGGAGCTGGTTCGACACGCCTGCAACACCATCCAGAAGAACGGCGAAACCACGCTCTACGGCCCCGGCCAATCGATTCGCGGACTCGACGTCAATGGTGCGATCGCCGCGGCCCAACGAGAGTCCGGCACCCCCAACGACCTGGTGTGCGTCTGCGTGGCGTTGCTGCGAGCGGCGGGCATCCCCGCCCGCCCGGTCATCGGCCGAGGAGAAGACCGCAAGGGCAAGAAGCGGCTGCTGGTTTGGGCGGAACTGTTCCTGCCCGGCGCCGGATGGGTCCCCTTCGATCCCGACGAGATCCGCCGCAAGGGCGCTCGGCACTGGAAGGTCGAGAACGACTGGAACGGCTTCGGAACCGTCTCCGATCTCAACCGTCGCGTCCCACTCGCCTATGCCTTCGCTCCCGACAACGGCCGGGCCGCGTACGACTGCTACGCGATCTGGGGCTGGAGTCGGCTGGAATCGATGGACTTTCCCGTCCCCGTCAGCCAGTGGCAGGGTTGGGTCGGCGATCTTCGCCTGCAGGTCGAGGCATGGAACACACCTTCCGTCCTCCACTTCGAGATGGTGTCGCACGGT
>CAJWBW010000012.1:0-13288 GCA_913020415.1 uncultured Phycisphaerae bacterium
TGGCGATCGTCAAGCATGTCGCCCAGGTCCACGGGGGCACGGTCGAGGTGGAGAGCACGGTGGGGCAGGGGTCGATGTTCGCGATCAGATTGCCCTTGATGGAGCCTGTGGAGAGCCTTGGGGAGTCGGGCGATCAGTTGGATCGGTAGATGCCCGCGAGGCGGTTTCTGAACGGGATCTGAACATTCGACATCTAAGTTTCGGGCGTGCTGTGAACGCCATGTGAGTGCAATGTTCACTCGATCCAAACGCGTTGGCTGTGGCAGTTGCCCATCGGATTGGGTACCCTTCCGGCGAGTCGAAATGGACTCGATTCCACCGGAAGGAGCACGCCGTGCGGAGCGTCGCAAAACTATTCGGCCGATCGCCACTGACCCCACTCCAAGTTCACATGGAGAAGGTCGAGGAGTGCGTCAACGGCGTCGTCGCCATCCTCGAGGGATTCATGAACGGCATGTCCCACGAGGAGATCTGCGAGATGGCCAAGACCGTCTCGAAGCTTGAACATGATGCCGATCTGGTGAAGAACGACATCCGCAACTCGCTTCCCAGAGGCCTGTTCATGCAGGTCGATCGCAGCACGCTCATGCACATGCTGACGGATCAGGATTCCATCGCCGACAAGGCGGAAGACATCGGCGTGCTGCTCTCGTTCAAGTCCATTCCACTGATCGCGCCGCTCAAGGAACACTTCCCGACGTTCGTGGATAAGAACGTCGAGGCGTTCCGGGTCGTGCGAAAGATCATCGCCGATCTCGATGAACTCGCCGAGATGGGCTTTGGTGGAGAAGAAGCCAGTCGGGTCGAGCAGAAGGTCGATCAGGTCGCGCTGCTCGAACATGAAGCCGATGTGATCCAGCGGGACATCCTCCGGTCGCTCTTCGCCCACGAGGACGATCTCAGCAAGGGTGAGTTCCTGCTGTGGCGGAATCTCCTCCGCGACATCGGAGGCCTGAGCAACTACGCAGAGAAGCTGGCAAATCGTGTTCGCATCATGCTTGCGATCAAGTAGCACACCCACCACGCTGCACACCGGAAGATTGAAAGATGGACCTCACACTCGTCACCACTGTCGCAGACGCTGTCGCCGGGATTTCCTATCCGAACATCCTGATGATGCTGGCCATCATCTTCGGCTTCTACATGGCCTGGAACATCGGTGCCAATGACGTCGCCAACGCCATGGCGACCAGCGTCGGCTCGGGAGCCCTGACCCTTCGGCGGGCGGTCCTGATCGCCGCGGTGCTCGAATTCTCCGGTGCGTACTTCGCCGGAGCGAGTGTTTCCAACACCATCCGCAAGGGGATCGTGGATCCCGAACTGTTCTCCTCCGATCCGACGCTGTTCGTGTGCGGAATGCTGGCCGCTCTGTTGGCGGCAGGCACCTGGCTCCTCATCGCCTCGTACTACGGCTGGCCGGTGTCCACCACGCATTCCATCGTGGGTTCGATTCTCGGCTTCGGCATCGTCTATGCGGGCATCCAGGCCATTCACTGGGGCAAGGTTTCCAGCATTGTCGCCAGCTGGGTGGTGTCGCCGGTGCTCAGTGGTGCGATCAGCTACTTCATATTCAACATCATCATGCGGAAGATCTTCCACAACCCGAGGCCGGTGGAGGCTGCGCGCCGTTTCACGCCCTACATGGTGTTCGTCGTCTTCACGATCCTGTCCATGGTGCTGGTGATGAAGGGGTTGAAGCACCGCCTCAAGGGTGTCGATTTCGAACTGTGGCAGGCTCTTCTGATCGCCGGTGGGATCGGCCTCATCGCCGCCTTCGTGTCCGGTCTGCTCGTCCGTCGGGTGGACGTCGAGGATGCCGACGGCGAAGCCGAGGAGAACGCTTCGAGGCAGCTCTACCTCAGCCGAGCTCTGAGTCGGGCCAAGAAGCACCTGAGTCGTGCGCAGAACATGTCGTCGGGGCCCGTCGAGGACGATGTGAAGGACGTGCTGCACAAGGTCGATATGCTGACCGCATCGATGGAGCAGGAATCCAACGCACCGCCCAATCCACGGAGCTCGGTCTGGAAGGTTGAGCGGATCTTCATCTACCTGCAGATCATCAGCGCCGGATTCGTGGCCTTCGCCCACGGCTCCAACGACGTCGCCAACGCAATCGGTCCGATGGCAGCGGCCTGGGAAACCATCAAGGAGGGGGTCGTCGGTACCAAGGCGCCCGTCTCGGGATGGTTCCTCGCCCTCGGTGGAGTGGCCATCGCGATCGGCCTGGCGACCTGGGGCTGGCGGGTCATGAAGACCGTCGGTACCAAGATCACCGAACTGACGCCCAGTCGTGGATTCGCAGCGGAGTTCGGAGCCGCGACGACCATCGTCATCGCCTCCTGGCTTGCTCTGCCGATCTCCACGACGCATACGCTCGTCGGTGCCGTCGTCGGGGTCGGACTGGCCCGTGGTCTGGGGGCGTTGAATCTGAAAACGGTCCGTGACGTGGTGGTCAGTTGGGTCGTCACGATTCCGGCCGGAGCCGGTCTTGCGATCCTCTTCTACTACATCCTCGCCGGCATCTTCAACTGATCGTCTTCGATCACGCCTCTGATTCTCGGCAGTAGCAGGACGGCTTCCACGATCATCCATCCCTCCAGCAGCAGCGTCGCGATGCCGATCGACGCCAGCAGCCATCGTTCGTCGTGCATCCAGGACGCATCCCGTCCCGTGCCGAGGAACACCTGATCGATCATCGCCCACATCGGGATCGTCAGCATGATCAGCAGGGGGGGGACGAGGAACCAGGTGGGCTTGCGTCGCCGCCAGAGCCAGCTGGCGATCACCAGAAAGGCCAGGCCGGCGAGCAGCTGGTTCGTCGCGCCGAACAGCGGCCAGAGAATGAGTCCGCCGGTGCCCATCGACGACCACGACCATTCACCCGATGCGGGCACGGCCGCCAGGCCCGCCGCCAGCAGCACGGCGACGGCCGCCGCCGCGTGGGGATTTCGAAACACCCGCAGCGGACTGCGGTCGATCCCCGGCGTCGAGGCCAGTTCCTGGACCACGTACCGTTGGAGCCGGCAGGCGGTGTCGAGGGTGGTGCCGGCGAACGAGGCCACGAACACGCCCATCAGCGGCACGGCAATGCCCGCGGGAATGCCGATCGACCCGATGAAGTTGGCGGCGCCGTCGACGAAGGCGCCCACCTTCTGTCCGAGTCCGTTGGCCATGTCCCAGGAACCGTAGCGATGGTTCCAGGCGGCTTCTCCGGTCAGCGGCAGCCCCTCGGCTCCCATGATGCCCAGTCCCAGACCCGCCGTGCAGGCGAGGATCACCAGCACGGCGAGGAAGCCCTCGGTGAGCATGCTGCCGTAGCCCACGAACCGGGCGTCCTCCTCGCGATCGAGCTGCTTGCTGGTCGTGCCGCTGGAGACGAGGCAGTGGAATCCGCTGATGGCGCCGCAGGCGATGGTGATGAACAGGAAGGGCACGATGAGCGGTGCGCCCTCGGGGTCCCACTGGAACATCGGGGCCACGATCTCCAACGACGGACGCGCCGTCTCCTCTCCGACCGGCGCACCGCCCGCCACCGCGGCGACGATCAGCCCGATCAGGATCAGTCCCAGCGAGCCGATCAGCTGCAGCGCATTGATGTAGTCGCGGGGTTGCAGGAGGGTCCAGACCGGTAGGACCGACGCGATGTAGGCGTAGACCAGCAGGATGCCCACCCAGGCGATGGTCGGCAGCGCGGCCATGGCGTCGTTGAAGCCGCCGAGCAGTCCCACGTCGCCGTAGATGACACTGACCACCATCAGCAGCAGGGCGAACAGGGACGGCAGCAGCAGCGCAGCGCCCCGTCGCTGCAGCCAGAGGCCGATGCAGACGGCGAGAGGGATCTGGACCAGGCAGGGGAAGATCGCGGAGGGGAACATCCGGAAGACGGCGGCGATCACCAGTCCGAAGATCGCCAGCACGATGGTCAGGCCGATGAAGAGCACCATCATGAACAGCAGACGCACCCGCCGGTTGAGCAGTCGTCCTGCGACGTCGCCGATGGTCTGGCCGTTGTTGCGGAGGCTGACCAGCAGGCTGCCGAAGTCGTGCACCGCACCGATGAAGATCGAACCGAACACGACCCAGACCAGAGCCGGCAGCCAGCCCCAGAGCACCCCGATGGCCGGCCCGACGATGGGACCGGTGCCGGCGATGGAGGTGAAGTGATGGCCGAACACGACGCTTCGTCGCGTGGGCACGTAGTCGCGTCCGTCCTCGAGGCGATGGGCCGGGGTGGGGGTGCCGGTCGCCAGACCGAAGATCCGTCCGCCCAGCCATCGGCCGTAGGTGTGGTAGGCGACGATGAATCCGAGGCCGGACAGGATGGCGATCAGCAGGGTGGTCATGTGGTCTGGTCTCTATCGGCATCGAAGGGGCCGAGCCGGCAAAGCAGAAACCCCGAATCGTTGCCGATCCGGGGTTTCGGGGGTGGCTGTCGGTTGCCAACTCGATTGCCCGAGCTGGTTTTCTCCCCTCCAGCCATCGTCCTCGATCGCGCTTCGCACGGACGGCGACGACGATTGAATCCTACGCCCGCCGGGCAAGCCTGCAAGCGGGCCCCGGCGGCGCGGTGCAGGCCTTGTGGATAAGACGCCGAGGGGGTCGGGGAGCTGGGCTCATTGCCCTTGGTCGGTCTGGATCATGATGTAGACCATGTCGCACGGAGACGAGCTACTTTTCTCTTTCTGTGACTTTTGGTGAGAGATCCATGTCGTTCACGCAGATTCGATGTGGCTGGCAGGATCAGCCTTGAATCATCGAGTTACGGAGAACACACGCATGAGAAGTTCACTGTTCGCCGCCATTGCGGCCGTCGCCATCGCATCACCCGCATTGGGCAGCACCTATCTGGCTCACAGCAGTTTCGACGTCGACCACGACGACTGGCGTGTCAAGGACACGCTCAACGGTAACGTCACCTACTTCACTCCGGGTTGGGATCCCACCGGCGGTGTCCCGACGGGGAACCTCGCCTTCGCGGACGTGACCCCCGGGGGCTACATCTTCGAGGCGCCCGACCAGTTCCATGGGGATTTCTCCAGTGCCGTCGGCAATGGCGGGGTCTTCTTCGACTGGAAGGCCGACATGATCATGGACGGTCGGCGACCCGCCGTGTACTTCTGGCGTGATGGCGTCCGTCTCATTGGAGTCGGTGAGACCGGACTCGCTCCGGGCACCTGGCATCACATCGATCTGGTCTTCGACATGTCGGTCGACTGGAAGATCGACTACGGCAGCGGGGCCCAGACTGCGACGTTGACGGAACTCGCATGGGTGCTGAGCGATGTCCAGGACATGAACATCACCGGGGAGACCTGGACCGGCATCCAGGAAACGACCTGGCTGGACAATCCGACCATCTACGGCCGCGTGCCCGCTCCCGGCGCGTTGGCGCTCCTGCTGGGTGCAGGTCTGGCGGCCCGAAGACGTCGCCGAGACTGATCCGTACGACCGTCGCACAAGAACCTCTAGATTGGCGTAGAATCGCGCATCCGGCCCGGGGCCTGTCCCCGGGCCTTTCTATTGATTTCCGGGCCTGATCGCCCCCTGGATACAGAAGAAGGAAAGTTGCATGCATTCCACGCTCTCGCCTGCGATTGGACTGGTCCTGCTCGTCTCCATCACCGGACTGCCGGGCTTGTCTTCTGCCCAAAGCACATCCGGGGATGAGGTCTCCGAGACGAAGACCAGGTTGATTCCGCGCTCGGTGTTCTTCGGCAACCCCGAACGAACCGGGGTCCGCATCAGTCCCGACGGTACGCAGATGAGCTACCTCGCGCCGCACGAGGGCGTCATGAACGTCTGGGTGATGCCCGTGGAAGGCGGCGAGGCCGAAGTCGTCACGAACTCGCAGGATCGTCCGATTCGCAGCTACACCTGGGCCATCAACGGAGACCAGCTGCTGTACATGCAGGATCAGGGCGGCAATGAGGACACGCACATCTACGCGGTCGACGTGGCGACCAAGCAGACGACGGACCTGACTCCGTTCGAGGGCGTCAAGGCGTCCCTGACCGGCCAGCATCGGGAGCGTCCGGACGAGATCCTCGTGCAGATGAACCAGCGGAATCCCCGCAACATGGACATGTACCGGATGAACACCCGCACCGGCGAGGCGGAGATGATCTTCCAGAACGACGATGGCTACGCCGGCATGATTCCCGACGACGACTGGGTGGTGCGCGGTCGGGCCATGATGACCGAGGACGGCGGAACCCGGTTCGATCTTCGCGACAGCGCTGATGGGGAGTGGTACGAGTTCATGAAGGTCCCCATGGAGGACGCCATGAACACCTCGCCCATGGGCTTCTCCAAGGACGGAAAGATCATCTACGCGATGGACGCCACCGGACGCGACACGTCGGCACTGGTGTCGATGAAGGCCGCTCCGGGCGGTGCCGCCGACCCCACGGTCCTCTTCGCCTCCGACAAGGCGGACGTGGGCGGCGTCTACACCGATCCGGATACCAACGAGCCCAAGGCCGTCTCCACGAACTACCTGCGGAACACCTGGACGGTGCTCGATCCGGAGCTGCAGGCCGACTACGACGCGATCGCCGCCATGGACGATGGGGATCCCAACATCACCGACTCCACGCTCGACAACCGGACGTGGATCGTGGTCTACACCCGCGACCTCGGCCCGGCCAGGTTCTGGATCTACGATCGCGACACCAAGCAGGGACGCTACCTGTTCACCAACCGACCCGACATGGAGCAGTACGAACTGGCCGCCATGCGTCCGGTTGAGATCACCGCCCGCGACGGACTGGTGCTTCCGAGCTACCTCACCGTGCCCGAGGGCGAGGGGCCGTTCCCGACGATCGTGCTCGTGCACGGCGGTCCCTGGGCCCGCGACTCCTGGGGCTACAACCCGTATCACCAGTGGCTCGCGAACCGCGGGTACGCCGTGCTGTCTCCCAACTTCCGCGGCTCGACGGGATTCGGCAAGTCGTTCGTCAACGCGGGCAACCGCGAGTGGTACCACGCCATGCAGGATGATGTGAACGACGCCGCCGACTGGGCGGTGAAGGAAGGGATCGCCGATCCGGACCGCATCGCCATCATGGGCGGCAGCTACGGCGGGTACGCCACCCTGGCCGGCATGACCCGTGATCCGGAGAAGTGGGCGTGCGGGGTCGACATCGTCGGTCCGTCCCACGTGGGAACCCTGCTGTCGACCATCCCCATGTACTGGGAGCCGGTCAAGATCATGTTCACCGAGCGGGTCGGTGGAGCCGACGAGACCGAGTGGCTCGATTCGATCTCCCCGCTGACGCACGTGGGCAACATCAAGCGTCCGCTGCTGATCGCGCAGGGCGCCAACGACCCACGGGTCAAGGTCTCCGAGAGCGACCAGATCGTGGCCGCCATGAACGAGAAGTCGATTCCGGTCACGTACGTCGTCTTCCCCGACGAGGGGCACGGGTTCGCCCGGACCGAGAACAGCATGGCCTTCAATTCGATCACCGAGCAGTTCCTCGGCAAGCACCTGGGGGGACGGGTCCAGCCCGACGGCGGCGATGTCGCGAAGTCGACGGCCCAACTCCGCGATCTCGGCAACCTGTCGATCGACGGGGTCGCGGCGTGGACGCCGCCGGCCGAGCCCGCTCCGGTCGCCGAGCAGCCTGCTCCCAAGACTCCGGAGCAGGCGATGGATTCGCTGACTCCCGCGCAGAAGGCCGAAGTGGAGCAGTTCCTCAAGAACGTCGACAACATCCCCGTGGACCAGCTGGCGATGATGAAGAGCATCCTCGAAGCCCAGCGAAGTCAGGTGCCCGAGTCGGATCTTCCGGTGTTCGACCTCATCCTCGAGGCGATCAACGAGAAACTCAGTTCCGGTGAATGATCAGCTCGTCCTCGTCGCCCGGTCAGGCGGGGCGACGGTCCCACGGTCCGGTGATGGCGAGCGTCATGCCCGGGTTCTGGATGTTGACGAACAGCGTCGACCCGTCCGGTGAAAACACCGCGCCGGCGAACTCGGACTGGTTGATGAGGTTTCGTGCAATCCGGTAGATCGATCCCTCCGGAGTGACTCCCAGAAGGTACTGGTCCTCGTAGCCGTCCTCGCACACCACCAGATCGCCCCACGGGGCGACGGTGAGGTTGTCGGCGTGTTCGATCACGGTGGCGTCGTTGGGTTCGACGAAGAGTTCCAGTTGTCCACCGGCTTCCGCGTGCTCGCCGGATCCTTCGACGTCCGGCTTCGCGGGGGTGTACTTCCAGATCTGACCACGCTGATTGCGTCCGCCCGTGGTGCATGCGAAGTACACGACGTTGTTGCCGAACCACATCCCCTCGCCGCGTGCAAAGCGGGCGGCGCCGCGATCGAAGCCCTGGTAGCGGAGTGAATCGTCGGGTGATTCGACTTCGTCCAGATCGAGCCATCGGGTCGCCAGCGACGTGCCCGTGGCCAGTGGGGGGGTGGCGGCGTCCGGCCAGTTGCGGAGGTCGCGGGACGGCTGGTCGACGATGGCCAGCGCCTGCAGCCGACCGCCCTCCAGCAGTCGATCCGGTTTCACCGGGATGTACCGCAGCAGGATGCCGTCGTTGCGATCCTCGGTCATGTAGACGATTCCGGTGCGTGGATCGATCGCCACCGCTTCGTGATTGAGCCGTCCCATGGGTTTGATCGGGACCGGTTCGATGAGGGTGGGGGTGGTGGTTGCGGGCACCTCGAAGCACCACCCGTGGATGCGGGCCCGGCCGAGTTCGTTGCCGGGGCCGACCACGGATTCCTCGCAACTGATCCAGGTGTCGTGCGGGGTGATTCCACCCGCGCAGTTGTGTTCGGTTCCCACCAGGCTCATCGCATGGTGCACCAGTTCGCCCGGTGCGCGACCGCCCTTGGTGTCGTAGACGAGCGTGGTCGTGCCGCCGCGGGAGGGAGCAAAGCCTTCGATGCCGGGATCGAAGATCCTCGTCGCATCGATCGACGCGAGCCCTTCGCCGCCGGCGTCGAATGGGCCGACCGTGTCGTGTCCCGGCGATATCTCGTGGTTCCGCACGATGATGGTGAGTCCGTCGGGACCGGGAATGACGCCCATGCCGTCGTGTTTACCCGGTACGAGAAGGCCGTCGTTCATCCGCTGACCGGCGTACGAGCACACCCGGGCGCGAAATCCGGCCGGAAGGCTCACGTACTGGGAGGCCTCGTCCGTCAGCGGTCCGTACCCCGGTCGTGCCAATTCGTTCAGCGCCGGGACCTCTTCGGCCATGACCCGGCGCAGGCCGGCGAATCCCGCCGACATGGCGATCGACCGCTGGATGAAATGGCGACGTGAGAGTTCGGACACGGGTACCTCGACTGGGCAGGCATGGTCGGAGACCGTATCGTGCCCTCAGCACCTTACGCCGAGCGGGACCGGAGGGTGCAGCGGCACCGGTGGATTTCACGGATTCTCGACATGCAAGACGTCACGCTCATCGCAAATCCGGTCTCCGGTTCCGGTCGCAGCCGGGAGACCGTACGATCGCTGTCGGAAGGTCTGCGTGGGCGCGGATACGAGGTCCGGGAGGTCTGGACCGAGTTGTCGGACCTCCGTTCGTGGCTGGATCCCGTCCTCGGGCAGACCGATGCCGCGCTGGTCGTCGGAGGGGACGGAACGCTGCGCATGGTGGCGGAGAGTCTGGTGCGGTGCGCCGTGCCGTGCTGGCAGGTGCCGTGCGGGACGGAGAATCTTTTTGCACGCGGGTTGGGAATGTCCGCGGATGAAGCGGCCATCCATTCGGCGCTCGACTCGGGTCGGGTCCGTGCGCTGGATGCCGTTCGGGCGAACGGCTCGCTGGCCCTGCTCATGGCGAGCGTGGGCTTCGACGCGGCGGTGGTGCACGATCTGTCGTCGCGTCGCAGCGGCACCATCAGTCACTGGACCTATCTTCCGTGCATTCTTCGGCAGTTGGCCCACTGGCGTCCGACCCGCATGTCGATTTCCCTCGACGATCTGACGGTGCTCGACGGAGAATCGGGATGGTGCTTCGTGTGCAACAGTCGCGAGTACGGTGCCCGATTCGATCCGGCTCCGCAGGCGGACATGTCCGACGGCCTGCTCGACGTGGTCTTTCTTCCCACCCGATCACGCGCGCAGGTGCTGGCCTGGATGGCCCGGGCCAGATCGGGGCGGCATCTCGAACGCGACGGCGTGCTTCACGCCCGCGCGCAGCGAGTGCGTCTCGAGTTCGACGCTCCCGTGCCGTGGCAACTCGACGGAGACATGCCGCCGACGGATTCCCCCTCGATCGTCGACAGCCTGTCGCTGGAGTGCCTGCCCGGCGTCCTTCCCGTCCTGGTGCCGTCCCAGAGGGCATAAAGACATCCGAAGGGGTCGAAATGATGTCATTTCCTTGCATGGACGTTCGATGGTGATACCTTGGGATCGGAGAGATCCGAGGCCGCGGCAGGACGGTTTCCTCGGGAGGAGATATCACGATGTTGAGAACATTCTTGTTGCTGTGCCTGGGGTGCGCTATGTGCGGCTTGGCGCCGCTTGCGTCGGCGGACGACCGTGGGCCCCAGTTCGAGGAAGACGATGACGCCGGAAGCCTGCCGGCCACCTCCAAGAAGGTCAAGGGGAATGGTCCAGTGCTGCTCATCGTGGGGTCATTGGAAGGTTCCAATCGGGGGCAAGGTGATTACCAGGACATGTACGAGATCCTCATCTCGGAGCCGGGTGAGTTGCGGCTCAAGGTCGAGCAGGTCAGCAAGGGGCTGAATGCACAACTCTTCCTGTTCGGTGCCAACGGTCGCGGTCTGCTTGCCAACGACGACTCGCTGCAGGACAACGTTCCTTCGATCAATCCTCTCATCCTGAACGTATCCACCGATGGTACGGATGTGTCCATCCAGGAACCCGGTTCGTACTTTCTTGCGATCTCGGGCACGCCCTCCCGGCCCCGGAGTCCGGAAGGCGACATCTTCCTCTTCAATCCGCAGACGCCGTTCGAGGTATCCGGCCCGGACGGGCAGGGCGGTGGCTTGCTGATCACGGACTGGGGACCGCCGGTGGGAGGCACCGGAGACTACGTCATCTCCCTCAGTGGAGTGAGCTTCCTGCCACCGTCACCCGGTGCATGCTGTCTGCCCAACGGGACCTGCGTCGAGGTGCTCGAGGAGGTCTGCCTCGACAGCAACGGCACCTTCGCAGGCGATGATGTCTCGTGCGACGGATTCAACTGCTCGACCGGAGCGTGCTGCTTCCTCAAGGAATACTGCTTCTGGGAATGCCTTGAATTGTCCGAAGCCGACTGCGTCGCGGAATACGCCGCCACGTGGTACGGACCGGGGACCAGGTGCGCGGACATCAATTGTCCGGACCCGTGCTACGGCGCCTGCTGTGTCGACGGAGGCTGCGTCCTGACCATCGAAGCCCTGTGCATTGCGGAGGAGGGGACATTCCATCCCTACGCCATGTGCAACGACATCGAGTGTCAGAGCGGCGGTGACGATTGCACCGGTGACGTCAACGGAGACGGTGCGGTGAACGTCGTCGACCTGCTGGCCCTCATCCAGAACTGGGGCACGTGTCCGTAGGACTCAGTCTTCCCCGGGGAAGGCCTCGTTCCGGATCTGCCGAGCCCGGTCGGATCGGTTGGTCCGTTCGTACAGGTCGATCAGTGCCGATGCGGTTTCCCGGCCCTGCGGGGAATCCGGTCCCGGCCCCTCGTTCGAGGCCAGTACGCTCCACGCTGCGGACAGCGACGCCTCGGCTTCGTCGGGGCGTCCGGCGGCGAGCAGGGCCTGCCCGAGATTCGATTCCGTCCATGCGATCTTGCTCGGCGCGTCTCCGCGGTTCGTCCGCTCGGTCCGGATGGAAGTCAGCAGGTCGACGGCCGCATCCGCCCGTCCGGTCTGCAGACTGATTCGTGCCAGCAGTTCCCTGCTGTCGGACAGCTGGTAGTGGTCCGGTTCGAGCACGTCGGTTCGAATGGCCAGAGCCTCGGTGGCCAACTGTTCGGCCCGGTCGAACTGGTCAAGCTGGACCAGCACGCTCGAGAGAGCCTGCTTGCCCGTGGCGATCTGCAGTCGATTGCCGGCGTCGGCGTCCTGAACGGTCTGGGATTCGGCCTGCAGTCGCCGCAGGCCCGCCTCCTTGATCCGCAGCGACTCCTCGATGTGGTCGCTCGCGGCCTCGAGATCGCCGGTCCGGAAGTGGCACATGCCGATGTTGTGCTTCAGACGTGCGACACGCCAGTCGTCGTCGCCGGGCTGGTTGTCGAGCAGTTCGATGGACTTCGTGTAGAACCCGATCGCCTCGTCCGGTCTGGATCTGGAGAGCAGCAGCCCGAGTCCGTTGAAGACACTGGCCTGGGCCGCCTCCAGTGGTCCCCGTCCGTCCTCGCCGGCGGTATTGATCAGGCGGTCGTACATTGCGAGTGATTCGCGCATGTGCTGTTCCGCATCCTCCATGCGTCCCAGATGGCGATAGGTCGAGCCGAGTTGCTGGAGGGAGTCCGCGATGTCGGGGTGCGGGGGGATCAGGATCTGCCGACGAATGTCCAGGCACTGCTGGAAGTACTCGCCGGCCTTGTTCCACCGACCCTGCTTGTAGGCGATGCGACCGAGGTTGCGCAACGTACGTGCGGCTTCCGGACTGATGGCGAGATTGTCGTCGGGAATGGATTCGTAGGCCCGTTCCAGATGCCGCTGGGCGAGGTCGTAGCGGTCGAAGCCGATGAAGCTCTCCCCGAGATCGTTGTAGATGCGCGTGCTGATGTCCGGGTCGTCCTTGAGATCGGCCTGCACCACCTCGGACCACGCCAGCAGCATGTCCACGGCGGTGGTGGCGGTTGAACCTCGCTGGACGTTCTCGGGATCGGCCGAGGCGATCACGTTCGAGGCCATGCCCAGGGTTCCCGCCAGACGCTGGTTGGCAATCGCCACCTTCGTGAACAGCACCGACATGGTGATCGCGAAGGCGATCAGGAGGAGGACGAATCCGGCGGCGAGGGAGACCGGCAGGCGATGCCGGCGGACGTACTTGCGGAGCACATACCACGCGTCGTCGCGGCGGGCGAGAATGGGTTCGCCGTTCAGCCAGTGTTCGAGGTCGTCCGCGAAGTCGCGGACCGACTGGAATCGCCGATCCGGATCCTTCGACAGCGCCATCAGGAGAATGGTCTCCAGGTCCCGGTCGAAACCCGCCTCGATCACCGATGGTCTGGTGGGCTGGACCTCCATGATGCCCTTGATCATGTCGTTGATGCTGCCGCCGAGTTCGTAGGGGCGTTCGCCCAGCAGGAGTTCGTAGAGGATGACACCCAACGCGTAGATGTCGGTTCTCGTATCGATCAG
>CAJWBW010000013.1:0-12691 GCA_913020415.1 uncultured Phycisphaerae bacterium
GGAGCCGATGATCGACATCGACGACCTGCAGGCACCGAAGCTCCGGTCTCCCCAGGCCGTGGACGTCGATGACCTCGACTCGGCCGGCGAACTTCCCACCGCGGGAGACGCGGCCTTCATCTACGTGCCGGAGAAGAAGGAGTGGGTGCGGGTCGAGGCGTCCGACGTTCCGCAGGTCGTGGCCGAAGCACTGGATGCGGAACGGAGTGATCCCGGTCGAGCACCGGACCTGGTGCTCGAGCGGGTCATCGAGATTCCCTACCAGCCGCTGCTGCACGGTGACAACAGCTACAACGCGATCATCCGTCCGGACGATCAGATCTACGTCGACGGGCCCCCCGTGGGGATCGTCTACATCGACGGCGAGGTGACACGGCCGGGAGTCTACACGCTGCCGCAGTCGGATCAGTTGACCCTAAGCCGGCTGATCGCCGCTGCGGGCGGTCTTGGCGCGCTCGCGATTCCGGATCGTGTCGACCTCACTCGCATCGTCGGCGACAATCGGGAAGCCACCATTCGCCTCAATCTCGCCGCCATCCGCCGTCGTACGGAACCGGACGTGTACATGAAGGCGAACGATCACGTGATTGTCGGAACGAACTGGATGGCCTATCCGCTGGCCGTCTTCCGCAACGGACTGCGGATGACCTATGGATTCGGCTTCCTGCTCGACCGGAACTTCGGAAACGACGTATTTGGACCGCCCCCGACCAACATTGGTCGTTGATCCCGGCACCGGGACGACCGATCCGGGTGGGCTTGGATCGAGCATGACACCATCGTTCTCCATCATGCCGCAGCGGCGTTCACGTCCAGGGGAGTGTCCGGCGTGAGTAGGAGCATCTCGAATCAAACCCGGGACTCGTTTCAGGTCGTGCCCCAGGACCGGGTCGTGCTGGGCGCGTTCGTGGTACTCGGCTGTCTGATCTGGCTGTTCTGGGAGTTCTTCGTCCAGCAGGGCCGCTTCGCGATCAACCAGCAGGCGGACTGGGGGCATACCGTCGTCATCCCCTTCATCGCCGGCTACTTCGTGTGGCTGAATCGACGGGCGATCCTCGCCGAGCCGTTCAAGCCGGCATGGTCCGGTCTGGTCCTGCTGGTGCTGGGGGTGTCGTGGTACAGCCTCATCGCCCTTGGGCCCGCTGCGTTCAAGCATCACAATCTCATGGGCTTCGGAGTCGCGTTGACCATCTTCGGACTCGCGCTCTTCTTCTTCGGCTGGAGACCGATGCGATGGCTCTGGTTTCCGCTGGGCTACCTGGTGGTGTTCGGCCAGACCCTGTCCGATACGGCGGTGCTTCGTTTCACGCAGTTCCTCCAGGACATTGCCGCCCACGGTTCCTACTGGGGCCTCACCACGCTCGGATTCGACATGGCCAAGGAGGGCAACACCCTCCGGATCCATCAAGGGGGCGAGGTCATTCCGGTCAACATCGCGGAGGCCTGCTCGGGCATGCGGATGGTGGTCGCGTTCCTCGCGCTGGGGGTCGCGATGTCGTACCGCGGGCTCGATCTCTGGTGGCAGCGGGTCATTCTGGTGCTGTCCGCCTTCCCGACGGCGCTGTTCGTCAACATTCTCCGGGTCATGACCCTGGGGGTGCTCGCGACCTGGGATTCGAATCTCGCCGACGGCGACTTCCATTCCATGGTGGGGCTGCTGTGGCTGATTCCCGCCTTCTTCATCTACCTGGGCGTCATGTGGCTGCTTCGGAACATCATGATCGGGGAAGACGACGGCGAGCCCGAAGCGGATGCGGTGGACGACGAGCCGCTTTCCGTCCGCTTCAGCGGCAGGATACGCGTCACGTTCGTGGCCGCCGTGCTGGTGCTCGTCGGTGGGGGCGTCAGCCTCACCTTCGTCATGCAGGCGATGAACGTCTACCTGCGCAAGGCACCGGTCGAGCTTCGGAGTTCCCTCGCCAATCTCCCGTCCAGCGTGGATGGCTGGACGATGATCGAGGACTACCGTCTGCCCGAGACCGGGGTGGAGGAACTCGGGACCGACGTCTACCTTTCCCGCACCTACCGTGCCGACGACATGCCCGGCCGGCCGGTGGTGCACTTCCATCTGGCCTACTACACCGGGACCATCGACATGGTTCCGCACGTGGCCGACCGCTGCATGGTGGCGGGCGGGCTCGAGAAGCGGGCCGCGCCCGCGAATCTTCCCCTCCGGATCGATCGCGACCAGTGGGAGCTGGATCCGGTGCACAGCATCGACGACGAGCCGTTCCGCGTCCGCGGTTCCAGGAACTGGCTGACCGGCGAGGAGATGCTGGTGCGGATGCCCCACGGCGAGTTCGAACTGCGAACCACGGAATTCCACGATCCCAAGGTGCCCAACTCGCGTATCTACGCGGGCTACTTCTTCATCGCCAACGGCAGGCTCACGCCCGAAGCCGGCGGGGTGCGGATTCTCGCGTACCAGCCCAAGGATCGCCACGCCTACTACTGCAAGGTGCAGTTCACGATCAACGGCGACCAGGACCTCGAAGTCGACGGATTTCTCGATATCACCAGTGGTTTTCTCGATTTGATGATCACCGATCTCATGCGATGCCTGCCCGATTGGGCGGAAGTCCAGCAGCAGGATTGAATGCTCCTCACGCCTTTCCTCAACCCTTGACCAGGATTCCAGCAGATGGCTAAAAGCAAGAAGCGCAAGAAGAAGAAGCAGAAGCTGAACGTCAAGATGATCGCCTTGATCGCATCGTCGGCGCTGGTGCTTGCGATCGTGGTCGGAGGTCTCGTCACGTATCAGTACGTGGCCAGGAACTCACGCAACATCCGCGCCGGTGACCAGGCCTTCGCCGAAGGCAAGTTCAACCAGGCCAGGAAGTACTACGGACGCGTCGTCTACCGGGAGCCGGACAACGCCGCCGTCATCGAAAAGCTTCTCGCCGCCTACGACAACATCGTGCCGCTCACGATCGAGGAGGCCCGCGAGTTCTACGGGGAGAAGCAGGCCGCGCTGATGCAGCGTGCGAAGAACACCGGAGTCCGCGAGGAGAACTACCTGGACATGGCCGCCAACGCCTACCGGGCGGCTCGGCTCACGAACGGAACCGTCTTCTGGGGACGTCTCCAGGACGTGGCCAAGGAAATGGTCCTTCCCGGGCGATTTGCCAAGGACTCCGATGCATATGCGATGGGCAAGTTGTATCTGGGGCTGTGCCAGATCCGTCTGCGCGACGGCGAGATGACGGAGAACATCGACATCGACGGAAACATCAAGTTTCCGGGCGAAGCGGAGCTGCTGGAGCATCTGGCCCTGCGCCCCGACAGCGACGAGGGGCTGGCCGGTCTGGCCTTCGGTCGCCTTGCGGTCGCACGCAAGCTGGGGCTGGAGGGACGATTCGGTCAGGAGCAGAAGAATCTCGTGATCGCGGAGGGTGCGTTCCAGAACGCCCTCGAACGGTCCCCCGACGGGCCGGCGGTTGCACTGATGGTCCTGCGCGATCTCTACATCCGCAAGGTGATCCAGAACGGGGACATCCAGAGCGATTCAGCCAGTGTGACCCTGGAGGAGATCGAGGCGCTCGATCGCAGGATGCAGGCGGCGTTGGATCACGCCGAATCAATCATCGCGGCGGATCCGGTTGCCCATGAAGCCAAGCTGTTCGAACTGCTTTCGTTCATCAGCCAGGTCGATCGGGACAACGGGCACGCTCGGGCGGTCGTCCTGCTCGAGGACTACCTGGCCACCCGGCCGGACGACGATCGAATGCGCATCATGCTCGCCCAATCCCACCGCTCCACGGGGGACTACGACGCCGCCCGAAGGAACGCCCAGCTCATCATCGATGCGGAGCAGAAGCCCATCAGTCTCGAAGCCATGGAACAGTTCGGGATGCGGGCCAACGCTGCGAACCTGCTGTTCGACGTTGAGTACGAGCGGTGGGTCGGCGAGTCCGGAGAGGATGTCGAGGTCGAGGGACTGCAGCTCGAGCGGGTGCTGGAGGCGCGAAAGCAGCTCGATCGCTTCCTCGGCGGCAACACGGAGAATGTGGTCGCGCTCAACGCCGACGCTCGCATCGCCATGGGCCAGAGTCGGTATCGCGATGCGGCAAGGCTCTTCGAGCAGCAGATCTTCATCGACGGAAATCCCACGGCGGATACGTTGCGAGCGGCAGCCTTCAGTCTGGAGAAGTCCGGCCAGTCCGGACTGGCACTGGAACGCATGGAACAGGCGATCGCGAGGGATCCGATGTCGCTTCGACACTACCTCGCCAAGGCGAAGCTCGAAGGCCGCATGGGTCGGCCGATGCAGGGCATCGCGACCCTGGAGTCGCTGCCGCCCAGCCTGCAGGCGGACAACGACGAGGTGCGCACTCTGAAGGATTCCCTGCGGATGCTCGTGCGCGGGGACGAGTTCGATCCGTCCCAGATCACGGATGAGTCGCTCCGGGTCGTGCGTACGGCCGATGCGATGATCCGCAAGGGGCAGTACGACGAGGCTCGCCTGGTCCTCGAAGCCGCCCTCGAAGCTGGTGCGTCATCCGACTATCGGGTCATGGGAGCATACGCCCAGACTCTGGCGATGCTGGGCGAGTTCGAGCGTG
Source organism: uncultured Phycisphaerae bacterium (assembly GCA_913020415.1). Taxonomy (GTDB): domain Bacteria; phylum Planctomycetota; class Phycisphaerae; order Phycisphaerales; family SM1A02; genus UBA854. Next base: position 4,563 of record CAJWBW010000013.1, read on the forward strand.
CCAACGAGATGATCGACAAGGCGCTGGAGATGAAGCCCGGCAGTCCGCTCCTGGCTTCGATTCGCGACATCTGTCGGAACACCAGTCCGATCGATCGGGTTCGGATGGAGATCGAGCAGCAGGAGCTGTCGCCCGACGAGGCGAAGGTGAACCTCTACGTATCGATGCGCACGCTGGCCGCCCAGCAGGAGGCGTCCGCGGTGCGTCTGGATCGTTCGAGACTGTCCGACCAGGCGGGCGAGGCCAGGGCGTTCGCCGTCGAGGCGAACGAAGCGGCCGATGCGATCGAAACGGAGATCGCCTCCTTCCCGGTCGAATCGTATCCGGCCCTGTTCGAATACCGATTCCAGGAGTCGATGGACAGCGGTGACTGGGAGTTCGCCAACGAGCTGGTCGAACTCAGCAAGGAGCACAACCTCGACGAGGCCGGCGGTCATCTCACAAAGGCACGGTACCACCGCGAGCGTTCCTCCTTCCTCCGTGAGGAGGGCGACGCAGCCGGGACCCGCGCCGAACTGGTGAACGCGGCGGAGTCCGCACGGTCCGCGACCGAAGTGTCGGCATGGTCCGACATGACCTGGTCGATGCTGGCCCGGATGCTCGACGAACTGGGGAACCAGGAAGAGGCAATGGAGGCCTACGAAGAGGCCTACCGGAGAAACCCCGGTCGCCAGTCGACCGTCCTGAACTACAGTCGTCGACTGCTCGATCCGACCACCGGCGAGCCGCTTCGGGCACTTCGCATCCTTCGTGAGGCGCGCGATCTCTACATCGGCAACCCCCTGATCGAGGATGCCTGGATGCAGGCGGAGGAACAAGTGGGGGACAAGAGCGTGGTCCTCGTTCGTCGCAGTCAGCTTCACGATCGGAAGCCGGGTGACCGTTCCAATGCGATTCGTCTGGCGTCGTTGCTGGCGAATCTGGAGCCCGACTACACGTACATCTTCGACAGCGGCTACGAGCCCATGACCCTCCGGCAGTGGAATGCCATGCCCAGCGACCGCCAGACCATGGCGCTGCGCGAATTGAAGGCGGCATGGACGGAGAAGATTGATGCGCTGCTGGTCGGCATCAACGAGTACGAAGACCGCGACATGATGGAAGCGATGCAGCACGCACGGGTCTACGATGATCTGAAGCGGCCCGACGACGCGGTTCGGGTGGTGCGTGGCTATCTGGAATCGCGTGAGGCGGTGGAGATCGAGGAAGTCCTGGTCGCGGCCCAGTTCTTCATCGGTCTGGACCGCGTGATGGAGGCGGCCGAACTGCTGCTGGCCTCCCGAAGGTTCCAGAACGATGACTCACGCGAGGTCGACTACGCACTGGGGATGATGCACTACAACTCGGGCACCATCCGGCAGTGCATTCCGTACTTCCGCTCGGTGCTCGAGGCCCGGAGTTCGGAACTCGTGGAGGATCGACTGGTGCAGGCCCTGGTCCGAACCCAGAAGTTCCAGGAAGCGAGGCAGATCCTCGAAGGGATCCAGTCCGATGTCGGGATGAACTACCGGACCTACATGCTGACCGCCATCCTCGAGAAGGCGAGGGTGGATGCAGCGATCGCGGTCGGTGATTCCGAGGTCGAAGCGGAGGCCAGAAAGCAGTACCTCTCCTATCTGGAGCAGGCCAATGTCCTCGATCCCGAAAGACTGACGCCGTACATCTCGCTCGCCGACAGTCTCCTGGAGGACTACAGCATGCGGCGTGAGCCGGCATTGCTGGACCAGGCGCTCGCCGTCGTTTCCAGAGGCATCGATCGACTTCCGGAATCGGCGTCGCTGGTTGCGAAGCGGGCCGACATCCTCGAGGCACGTGGCGATCTCAACGCCGCGATCATGGATCTCGAGCAGATGAGTCGGAAGTATCCCGATTCGGTTCCGATTCGGGAGCGATTGATCCTGGCGTATCTGAAGACGGACAGCCTCGAGAAGGCCCAGGCGGCCATCACGGACGGGATCGCATTGATGCCCGGTGAAGGAACGTGGTTCGAAGCACTGGGCGACTACTACAGTTCGATCCCGACGCCCAACATCGGTCTGGCGACGGAGGCGTACCTGAACGCCTACCGGCGAGATCCATCGCGTGCCCTGCTGTTCAAGATCAACGGCGTGACCAGGACCGCAAGCGACTGGGACTTCGATGCGATGATTGATCTGTTCCAGCAACCGCAGTTCGGTGTGGCCAACGATCCGATGACGATCGGTCTCTATGCCAGGTCGTTGGCAGGAAAGGGGGCCTACGATCGCGCGGCGACTCAGCTGCGCAAGGAGTTCGGCATTCTCGCCAATCAAATCCGTGTGGGGTCGGTGCATCCATCCATGGCAACGCGATGGTACGACGATCTGTACGTGGTCTTCGCTGCGCGGGACGGTCGCCTTGGAGAGGAACTCGCCATGGAGATGGCGGGCCCGGATCTGGACTACTGGAACAAGGCCGGCCTTGCCCAATACTGGTCGCTGCGGGGCGGCAAATCAGATCTCGATCGCGCCATCGAACTCCAAAAAGAGGTCGTCGAGATGGCCCGCGAGTTGGGAGAGGTCGAGTTGGGGATGAGCTACTCCAATCTTGGCAGCTTCCAGATTGGTCGTGGACTCGAGGATGAGTCGCTTGAGACCTTCATGCGTCTCGTGGAACTCCAGCCTGAGAACGCCGTTGCGTTGAACAACTACGCCTACGTGCTCGCGACCTCGATGAACAAGCCCGAGGAGGCTCTCGAGTATGCGGTCAAGGCCGTCCGGCTGGATTCGTCGTCGCTGCAGATCCTCGACACCATGGCGACCATCTACCAGATGCTGGGCCGCCACGAGGACTCCCTGTCGAGCCGGCTTCGTCTGCATCAGCTCTATCCTGCCGACTTGAACACCCTGCTGGCGATCTGCGATTCGTACCAGCGTCACATGGAGGATCCCGCCAAGGCGGCAGAGTTCGCCAAACTCGCGATGCGGGTCAAGCCGGAGGATCCGCGGGTCCTGGACGCCATGGGCTGGGCCACCTATCGGACCGGCAATGTGATGGAGGGCGAGGATTTCATCCGCAAGTCCATTCGTCTGGCACCCACCGCTTCTGCGCATGTCCATTTGGCACAGGTGTTTATGAGCAGAAGCGAGCTTGGCAAGGCCAGCGAGCAGTTGAGGTTGGCCGAGGATTTGGCCCCCGATACTGAAACGAAGGCGGAGATCGATCGTCTCAAGGACGATATAGCAAGAAGTTGATTGAACACCTTGGTGCCATGGTCATCCCATGTCATGGTCACAGGGGCAGCAGCGAGCGTTGAAGGCATGAGCAGCACCACAGCAAGACCGTCCGGCACGAAGCCGAATCCGAGGCCTCGAAGTCAACCGGCCTCCAAGAGCGGTCCCTCCATCGATCCCATCCGGGTGCTGCGTCAGCACGTCGTGGGCATCGTCATTTCGGGTGTTCTGGGAATCATGCTGGGCGTGGTCGCCTATTTCGCGCTTCGCTTCGTCTATCCCCTCTACAAGAGCGAAATCATCTTCGAGATCCGACCCGGCCTGCTCGAGTCCACCGACATCGGCACTCGAGAGTCCATGAGCGACAAGGACGTGTTGCGGGAAGCCAATACCCAGACGCTGCTCCTCAAGCAGCGTGACGTGTTGACGGAGGCGGTGAACAATCCGTCCGTCCGCAACACCTCGTGGCTTCAGGATCTGTTCCTGGACCCGCAGACCGGCGTGCTGCTGGAAGCCCAGGCGGTGGATGATCTGGAGGAGCATGTCAAGGCGGGACAGATCCGCAATACCAATCTGTTCAATGCCAAATGGTCATGGCACACTGCCCAGGACGTTCCGATCGTGCTCAATGCGATCGGCAACTCGTTCCTCAGGAAGATCGAGGATCTGGACAACAAGCAGTTCAGCGAGAACGAGGAACTGTTCCGTGATCAGCTGCGTCGAACGCGATTGACCCTGCAGGACCTCAACGACGAGATCCAGGGATTCATCGTCTCCAAGGGCATCACGACCCTCGACGACCCCCGGTACTCCCAGGCGGCATTCGAGACCCAAAAGCTGACCGAAGCGCTGACCCAGTCCTCCTCGGAGCTGACATCGGTCCAGACGCAGTACATGCAGACGGCCGCGAAGCTGGAAGGGACGCTCGAACCCACCCACGAGGACATCCTCGAAGCCGAATACGACGTGACGCTGCAGCGACAGCTTCAGGCTCTGGAGACGCTCAAGGCGACGGAGCGTTCGGTGCTCGAGCAGTTCAACCCGGACACCCCGCAGGTGCGGAACATCGAACGGAACGTACGAGCCACCGAAAAGCAGATCGATTCGAAGCGGAACGAGATTCTTCGACGCAATCTCAACGCCAAGCTCAAGACCCTCGGGGATTCCCGATCCCAGCTCTCCGACGTGATCGAAGGGCTGGAGGTCGAACTCGAGAAGAACGACGCCATGCTGCGTGATCTCGCCGCCGACTCCTCCTACTACGATTCACTGGTGACGCAGCGGACGCACCTCGAAGCCCAGCGCGACGAGGATCTGAAGCTGCTCAACAGCATCATGCTCATGAAGATGCGTGCCGACGCCGGTCGCGTGCGGCTTTCGAACCCCGCCCTCACCCCGCGGGAGCTCGCCTTCCCGCTGCCCGAGATCATCATTCCGTCCGGCGTCCTCTTCTGCGTCGGATTGTTCCTGGGGGTGATCTTCCTCAAGGAGATCACGAACCAGCGAATTCGAACCACGGGTGATCTCGCGGTCATCCCCGGCGCACGAATCATCGGCAGCATTCCCGATGTGGACGACGATCCCACGGACATCGAGGACGCGGAATGCTGTGCGGTGAACGATCAGGAAAGCGTGATCGCGGAATCCTACCGTCAGGCCTGGTTCTCCCTCAGCCGCATCATGCAGCGGAAGGGGCACGCCAGCCTGCTCGTCGCCAGCGGGCTTCCCGGTTCCGGCAGCACCACCGCAGTGTCCAATCTGGCCATCGATGCGGCTGCGTCCGGAATGAGCGTTGCAGTGGTCGATGCGAATTTCCGTCGCCCGAGCCTGGCATCGGTGCTGGAACTCAACGACGAGGCTCCCGGACTCGGCGACGTGCTGGCCGGTCAGGCCTCGATCGACGACGTTCTCACGACGTCGCCATTGGCTCCGATCACGGTCATCTCCGCCGGGACACCCGAGCATCGGATCTACAGCCGGTTCAACGATGATTCGTTCGATCGCTTCCTCGCCACGCTCCGAAACTCCCACTCGTTGGTGATCATCGACACCGCCCCGGTGGTGGCGGCGGGAGACGCCATGACGCTTGCGAACCGGGTGGATTCCATGCTGCTGGTCGTGAAGGCCAACAACGAGGAGCGAGGTCTCATCGCACGATTGATCAGCCAGTTCAGCGACATGCGTGGTGAACTGCTCGGGGTGATTTTGAATCGACCCCGCCTCACCGCCGGTGGCTACTTCAAGAAGAATTACGAGCTGATGGCAAGCTACGCGGAAGGCGATGAGGGTGATGAGGACGAGTCCTGATCACCGCCTTGTGAACGCGCTGCTGCCGCTGCGTGGGGGCCACAGTTGACCGGCAACAGCCTGAGCATCAGCGACGAGGCCTTTCTGCGTGATCTGGCTCGCAGCGTCGAGCAGGCCGATCCATGGCAGGTCCTTGCCTCGCAGCTGCCGGTCCTCGTGATCGCATTCGTCACGACACTGATCCTGACGCCGGTGCTGCGGCGGGTCGCGATCGCCTTCGACATCGTCGATCACCCCAGTGAATCCCGGAAGATTCACACGCGTTCGACACCGTACCTGGGTGGAATGGCGGTCTTCATCGGACTGCTCATCGCCCTGCTGTCCAGTTATCCGCTGGCTGATCAGCTTCCCATCGGCTACCGGGTCGTGCCGCACTGGGTCGTCATCGGTCTGGTGCTCATCACCCTCACGGGACTGCTCGACGATGTGACCGAATGCGATTCGTGGATCAAGGTCGCGGGACAGTTGATCGCCGCCGCCGGTCTTGCGTCGAGCAACGTGGGCACGAAGGTGGCCGCCGGGCTCCTGAACTGGCTGGGAATCGGCCAGATCCCCCTGGCTCCGATCCCGGGTCTGGACGTGCATCTGGATGTCACCAACGTCATCGGTGCCCTGATCATCGCGATCTTCGTGCTCGGGGGATGCAACGCCACCAATCTCATCGACGGACTGGATGGCCTGCTCTCGGGCGTGGTGGCCGTCATGGCCACGGCCTTCCTGGTGCTGTCTCTGGTCATGCTCACGTTCATCAGCCCCGAGCAGATCGAGCTGCTGATCGATGGAATGTCCTCACCGGATGATGCATTCCAGAACGGCATTACCCTCGCCGGGGCGAGGGTGGTGCTGTCCCTGGCGCTGCTGGGCGCGGTGCTGGGCTTTCTGCCGCACAATTTCAATCCCGCGACGATCTTCCTCGGCGACTGCGGCAGTCTCCTGCTGGGGTACGCCTCCGTGGTGATCATCCTCATGCTCGGCGAGACCGGCCAGACCCACCTCGTGCTCGCAGGACTGATCATCTTCTCCATCCCGATCATCGACACGGTGCTCGCCATCGTTCGTCGCCGGATCCAGGGGCAACCGATGTGGGATCCGGACGCACACCACATGCACCACGTCTTCAAGCGCGGGCTCGGTTCGGTGAAATCCGCGGTGCTGGCCATCTACGGCATGGCAATGTGCTTCGGAGTGCTCGGGGTGCTGCTCGGATGGCTTTCGCTGTCCGGATCGGTCGATCGAAAGTGGATCTACATCGCATTCATCGCCATCTTCGCGGTGGTGGGCTTCATCGGCGTGCGCATGGGGCTTGCCCAGCGGTCGAACGGGTCATCCGGGGCATGACCGCACCGTCGGCCAGGTCGATCCTCTTCGTCTGCATGGGGAACATCTGTCGTTCGCCGATGGCCGAAGCCATGTTCAAGCATCAGGCCGTGCTGCGCGGTGTGGAAGGTGAGTTCACGGTCGATTCGGCCGGAACCGGCGGCTGGCACGCCGGCAGCCCTCCCGACGAACGAATGCAGCAGACCGCACGCAAGCACGGTGTCGACATGGACTGCCGTGCTCGGCAGGTCCGCAGCTCCGATTTCCGGGAGTTCGATCTCATCATCTGCATGGATCGGGAGAATCATGCGAATCTCCTTCGGGCGGGAGCACCACCGGATCGAACCCGGCTGATGCTGGACTACCATCCCGACGACCGGCACCAGGAGGTTCCGGATCCCTACTACGGCGAGCACGATGGGTTCCAACTGGTCTTCGAGCTGCTGCAGGTGGGGTGCGAAGGCCTGCTTGACGATCTTCTCTCTTCGGATTCGTGAACGTCGAAGCCGTCATCGCGTCGACGGTGCGTGAGCTCCTGGGCGTGGAGGTCGACGCCAGCGTGCCGCTGTCGGGCGGATGCATCCACGATGTGCGACGGATCGACCTGGTGGACGGGAGTCGGTGCGTCGCAAAGGTCTCGTCGCCCGGTCACGGCTTGTTGCTGCACGAGGAACTCCGGGGTCTGGAGGCGATTGCGGAGTCGGACAGCCTGCGGACGCCGGACGTGCTCGGAATCCAGGATGCCGAATCCTGTTCGGTCCTCCTCACGGAATACCTCGCACCGTCCACCTCCGGCGACGTCGACTGGACATCGTTCGGTGAGCAGCTCGGGCGGTTGCATGTCCGTGCCGTGGGGGACCGATACGGATTCGACCACGACAACCACATCGGACGGACACCCCAGTCGAATCGATGGTGCGACGACTGGGTCGGGTTTCTCACCGAGCATCGCCTCGGTCCGCAGCTGGCCATGGCCACGCACCGCGGGCTCCTGGATTCCGGTGCGGCCGCATCGGTCCAGTCGATCATCGATCGTCTGGACCGTCTCGTACCCCGAAGTCCGACCCCGTCACTGCTGCACGGTGATCTCTGGTCGGGCAATGCGCTGCCGCTGGCCGATGGCGGCGTGGCCGTCCTCGACCCGGCCTGCTGGTACGGCGATGCGTGGTTCGACATCGGGATGATGCGATTGTTCGGGGGATTTCCCGAAGCCTGCTTTGCGGTCTGGCAGGAGATGCTGCCTGATCGTGCTCAGGCGGCGGAGCGGGTCGGCATTGCACAGCTCTACCACCTGCTCAATCATCTCAATCTGTT
>CAJWBW010000014.1:0-12604 GCA_913020415.1 uncultured Phycisphaerae bacterium
TCTGGGTGGGGAAACTTCTCTCTTCACCCAAGGATGGGACGATTCATCAGCATCCCCCTTCAGCCGGGCAATTGCGCCCATCGGAGCAGAGTCCATGGCCATTCGATCGAACGCTGGAACCGGCGTCATCGTCTCCCTCGTCGTCTTCATTCTCATCAGCGTCTTTCTGCTGGTGATGACGATCATCTTCTACTCCGGACAGAGCAAGCAGGTGGAAGCCACCCGCACGGCCGAGAACACCCTCGACAAGTACGCGCTCAAGCGCGAACGTAATTCGGACCAGTTGAAGACCATCGAGGCCGAAGCCAAGAAGGGGCGAAAGTCGGTTCTCGGATATCTCCTCGAGGAGAACAACGCGCTGAAGACCTTCGTGGCCGGAAATCCCGAGGAGTCGATGGAGAATCTCCAGCGTCGTTTCACCTCCATGGGTGTGGACTCGACCGTCTTCAACAGCATGAAGGACATGGATCGTCGCCTGAACGATTCCGCCAATGAACTTGAAAGCCTTCGTAAGCAGGCCGAGTCGCTGCAGAACGAACGGGACCGGTTGATCACGGACGTCGAATCCGCCAGTCGCTCACGCGATACGCTGATCGCCGCCGAGAGCAAGCAGGTCGAGCAGTACCGGAACGCGACCGAGGAACACCTCTCCCAGATCGCGGACGTACGCGAACAGATGGAAGTGGCCTCCGACAAGCTGCAGGACCGCTATTCCGGCACCATCACCGAGTTGGAGGACGAGGTCGACGCACTTCGTCAGGAGAAGGTCATTCTCAAGAGCCGGGTCGAGGAACTCGAGGAGCGGATCAACAAGACCCGCATCAAGCCCCACGATCCGGACACCCTCGTCGACGGGATGGTGATCGACATCGCCGGAGGCAACGATCAGGTCTACATCGATCGCGGACGCAGCCATCAGGTCGTGCTCGGCATGACCTTCGAGGTCTACGACGATGCGGCGCAGATCCGCCCCACCGCCGACGGCGACTTCCCCCGCGGCAAGGCCAGCCTGCAGGTGATCAAGGTCGGGGACAACACGTCGACGGCAAAGATCACCCGCTCGACGGTCGGACGTCCCGTGGTTCGCAACGACGTCATCGCAAACGCGATCTACGATCCGGAATACAAGTTCAAGTTCCTGGTCCACGGCCAGTACGACATCGATGGCGACGGCTACCCCAGTGAGGAGGAAGCCGCTTATCTTCGAAGTCAGATCGAGAACTGGGGCGGCATCGTCGTCCGCAGTGAAACACTCCCCGGAGATCTGGACTTCCTGGTCCTCGGAGTGGAGCCGACGGATCCGGTGCGTCCTCCCCAGGACGCGAGCATGCTCGTTCAACAGGATTACATCCGTCGCAAGACGATCTACCACGACTATCAGGAACTCTACAACCAGGCCCGCAACGCCCAGATTCCGGTTCTCAACGCAAACCGCCTGCACATCCTCACGGGCGGCACGGACCTCTGAGCAGGGCGGCCCGCCCCGTCATGGCCCGTTCCTCATCACCACTGGTCAACTGGAGCCAGTACCTCCCCCTGCGCGTCGTCGCGGGACTGGTGCAGTGCTTCTCACCCGAACAGAATCTGAGAACGGCCGCAACCGTCGGCAGCGTGTTCTGGAACTGGAATGCGAAGCGGCGACAACGAGCGATCGACAACATCCGGATGAGCTTTCCCGACTGGACCCGTGATCGGGCGGAGGAGGTCGGGCACGCGTCCTTCCAGTACATGTTCCAGCTTGCCATGGTCGACGCCGTGATGATGGGACGGCTGGTGACTCCCGACACCTGGCCGAAGACCCTACAGCTTGGAAACATCGACCGCGTACTGGATCGCCTCATCGATGGTCGCCCCATGCTGATGCTCACTGGTCACTGCGGAAACTGGGAACTGCTCGGCTACGGTGTCTCCGTACTCGGATACCCGCTGACCGCCATCGCCAGGCCGCTGGACAATCCGCTGATCAACGACTGGGTACTCCGCATTCGGGAATCGCACGGACTCCGCATCCTCACCAAGTGGGGCGCAACGCCCGAGATCCAGCGTTCGATTCAGGCGGGGCAGCACATCGGCTTCATCGCCGACCAGAACGCAGGCGACCAGGGGATCTTCGTTCCGTTCTTCGGCCGACTCGCCTCGAGCTACAAGTCGATCGCACTGCTCGCCATGCGCTACGAGATGCCGATCGTCTGCGCGCAGGCCCGGCGGATCGGACAGCAGTTCAAATACGAGCTGGTCTGCAGCGACATCATCGATCCCGAAGATTGGCGGGATGCGGACGACCCGCTGTACACGATCACCGCACGCTACACCCGCGCGATCGAAACGCTGATCCGCGGGGCACCCGAACAGTACCTCTGGCTGCATCGCAGATGGAAGAGCCGTCCCCGGCACGAGCGGGAAGGAAAGTCGACGCCGGAATCGCTGATCGACAAGATGCGGAGCCTGCCGTGGATGGATGAAGACGAGATCCAACGCGTCGTCGAACATTCCAACCGGTCCGCGAGCCGGACGTCATGAACCGGCTCCAGAACACGCTGGTCATGGTGGTCGACGACGATCCGGACGTGCTGGACGGCATCGATCTCGCGCTGCGATCCGAGGGGGCCCGGACCCTGCGTGCCGAGGACGGGAACGAGGCGATTGCGACATGGCGCAGTCACAATCCCTCCGTGGTCGTACTCGACATGATGCTTCCCAAGCGATCCGGATTCCTGGTCCTCGAGGAACTGGTCGAATCGGACACCCCCCCCATCGTCGTGATGGTGACGGCCAACGAGGGCAAGCGTCATTCCAGCTACGCACAGTCGCTGGGCGTCCACGCCTACCTCAACAAACCCGTACCACTCGAACTGCTCATCCAGACGATTTCCGAACTCCTGGAAAGCACGTCGCCCGGCAGCGGGTAGGATGTGCAGCCAGCCACCGGCGAGCCAACCGTGAACCAGACCTTCGTCATCCTGTCACCTGAAGAATCCCGAACCGGGGGACTCGCGCCAATCGGTACGCGGGCCGAGATCGTCAAGGCCCTGGAACCGTTGAACACCGCTCCGGAGCGTCCCGGAGAAGAAGTGCTCTGGGGGCCGGGGATCCGCATCGATCTTCCACCGGAAAAGGATCCCGTGGATCAGATGCTGCTCACGGTCGTCGAGGAGGAGATCGCCTTCCTCGTCATCATGCGAATCGGCCGCATCTGCCAATGGCGAATGCTGGATCCCGAAACGGGACGGGAACTCGACGCGTGATCCGCGCGAACTCGTCGGTTGATCGAACCCGACAAGTCGTGCCGGCTCAGGCCGCCTGACGACAAAGCCTGCCCAGCGGGGTGTAGAACCCGTACGGGCCGTGGTTGAACATGGCGCCGGACACACCTCGACCCACCAGCTTCTTCATGTACTTCATCGCCGATTCCGGATCGACCTCGATGAGACGTCCGACATCGGTGGTGCATCCTTCAAGCCCCTGCTCGACTGCATAGGCGCGGGCATGCCGTTCATCGGTGAACACGAGCACGCACGGTTCGTCGTGCATGATCCATATGAGCGGATCATCGTTGTCGGCGACATCGGATACGAAGTACCAGGATCCCAGGTCGAGAATCCTCGACCAGATGTCGTCTTCCGCGGCCGAACCCTGCAGTGCCTGTCCGACGAGACGATCGATGGAGCCCGTCTCGATCGATGCATAGGACCTGGCCGCGTCGCTCGTCTCGCCGAGTTCGAACCGGACGCTCCACGGACCGTGGTTGAATCGGATGGCACGAATTCCCCATCGATCAAGTTCGGTCAGGAAGTCGTCCAACTCCGCAACACGGATTCGGCGAACACTCGAACAGGTATCGACATGATCCCCAAGCCAGGTATGCAGCGCACGATCGGCGCGTCGTTCATCGGTGAACACCAGCAGAACGGGATCGCCGTCCTCCCATGCGATGCAGAACGGACGATCCTCGGCGTTGCCTAGTTCGATGCTGTACCAGGCGTTGAGGTTGAAGATCGCCTTCAGCAGTGCATCCCGACTGTCTCGGGTCGGCATGTCCTCGTATTCCTGAATCAGTTGGTTGATTGTGCGTCGTACGTGTCTGACCATGGCTGTCTTCCCCTTTCCGGGCCGTTCAAGGACGGCAGGTCCAGTGCAGGTGGTTCTGCAGACACAATCAGATACGGACGCGATCCCGTTGGGGGTTCTGCGAATCCGCCGACCATTGGGGTTTTTCTTCGTTCAGCGGTCGGAAACGGCCACGAAACGACCGGTACCTGCGTCCAGTAGACGCCATTCGGACCGATCACCCTCCGACGGCCACCAGGGACGCTTGCCGCTCGCGGAACCATCGGTTCGCAACGGACCAAGATCGGGCTGTTCCAGGGCCGCAGCCATCTCGGCCAGCGACACCCGACCCTGATGCAGGCCCGGTGTGCACCGGATGAGACCGCGGGTGTAGGGATGCAACGGCGAACGAAGCACTTCCGACGTGGGGCCCAGTTCGCAGATGCGACCCCGACAGAGAACGCACACCCGATCCGCTCGCTCCCCGACCAGAGCCATGTCGTGTGAGATGAGCAGCAGACCCATCCCCGCCTCCGAGACCAGCGACTGCAGCAGATCCAGCACTCCTCGCTGCGTACGGACATCCAAGGCCGTGGTTGGCTCGTCCGCGATCAGAACCGTCGGATTGCCCGCGATGGCCATGGCGATCATGACCCGTTGACGCATGCCGCCACTGAACCGATGCGGCGGCTCGTCGTACCGAGCGGCCGGATCCGGCAGACCAACCCGTTCCAGCAGGGAGATCGCGCGATGCCTGGCCTCGCGTCCCGACAGTCCGTGATGACGCCGCACGACTTCCGACACCTGTTCCCCGATGGAGAACACCGGATTGAGTGCGGACATCGGTTCCTGAAAGATCATTCCGATGCCGGATCCCCGGATGTGCTCCAGTTCCCGGCGGGAGAACTCCGACACCGTCCGGCCAGCGAATTCGATGCGGCCCGAGATCCGCTGCACGCCGGGCCCCGGCAGCAGCCCCATGATCGACAGGGCGGTCATCGACTTCCCGCTGCCGGATTCCCCGACCAACGCCAGAATCTCGCCCCGGCCCAGTTCGAATCCCACGTCACGGACAATCGCGTGGCGGGACGCCCCCCCCTGCTCCACGGCATCGATGCACAGATCCTCGACGGACAACAGCGTCATGTGGTCACCCGCCCCGCACGCTGGCGTGGATCGACGGCCAGACGCAATCGCTCGCCTACGCAGTTGAGTGCCACCAACGTGATCCCGATGAACAGACAGGGCCACAGGATGATCCACCACCGGCTGCGGACGCTGTTGATCTCCGCCAATCCATCCGCTGCCAGATTTCCCCAACTCGGCAGCGGTTCCCGAACACCGATTCCGAGAAAGCTCAGAAAGGCTTCGGCGAGAATCGCCATGGGAATCGTCAGGGTGGCGTACACGATGATCGGACCGGCCAGATTGGGCAGAAGATGCCGGAGGAACTGACGCCGTCTTGGTACGCCGATGGCACGGCATGCCTCCATGAACGGACGCGTACGAAGACTCAGGACCTGACCTCGTACGACTCGGGCGATCGTCAACCAGCTAATGGCCGCAATCGCCAGCCACAGTGTCATGCAGTTGATCAGCAGGCCGATCCCCGGATCACGTCCGGCTCCGGCCAGGACGGTGTCGCGGACTCCGTCCACCGCGACCGCGATCAGGACGACCAGAAGAATGGCGGGAAGTCCGTAGAAGACGTCGACGATCCGCATCATGAAGGCATCGATGCGACCTCCCGCCCACCCGGCACAGGTTCCCCACAGCGTACCGATGATCAGGGCCGATACCGCGGCTGCAAGGCCGATCACCAGACTGATGCCGCCGCCAGCCAGCACACGGACGAAGAGATCCCGACCCACGCGGTCCGTTCCGAAGACGAGGTATCCGGCCTTCTCCCGCTGCACGGTGGCCGCTTCATCCTCCGAATGCGATGCCCAGGAGGGTGGCAGCATCGCAAGCTTCGGTTGGACGGATTCGAATCGACGGGATGCGTTCACACCGTCGGCGGTGCGTGCCAGTGTCCAGGGAAGGCTGCACACGCAGAGCAGGAATACGACCGACAGCACACCGATCCCGAACCAGCCCATGAGGTGCATGGAACGAGGCGGCCGAATCCGTCCGGCAACGTCGGAGTGCTTCATCGCGTCTGATGGTACTTGATCGCGTCAGGGGGATGCTGTGGCGGGAGCCCGGGCCGCTTCGATGCCCCCGGGACGACCGGTGAGTCGAGCAAGCTCCTCCTGCACGACCGAATCGAACTCGGTCCGCTGGAACTCGACCTGGGCCTTGAGCTCCTTGAGCTGCTCCTCCATCCGTTCGATGTACAGCATCTGGTTCCCGAGTTCGAGGCCGAGACGGATCTGCAGCTGCCCCTGCAACTGCTGGGTGAGGGAATCGATCCGATCCGTATCGTCGGGTTCATCACGCTGGACGGTACGAATCTCGCTCGCAAGACGCTGCACCGAAGCATCGACCCGAAGTTCGACCAGCTTCAGCTGATACAGCTTGGGATCGGAGGCCTTCAACTCGGCCAGTCCCGTCAAACGGGGACCCTGCCGTCGGATGATTCGTTCGAACTCCGTCGGATCCTGTTCACAGAGCGTCCGAAGCTGCTTGGCGAACTCGGGGTCGAGTTCATCGGCGACCTCGAGGCATCGATCCACGAAGGCCTGTGACAGATCACGCGAAGCGATGGGCCGCTTGGGCACCTTGGGACCGATTCGGGGACCGGTGCCCTTCGGTGCGTTGCCCGGTTTCTCGCGAATGGTCTTGCGAATCGCCGTGACCGAGTCGTCGGACATCGCCGCCACGGGATTGGGTGACAGGGCAATGATCGCGCATGCCGCCAGAAGGCCGCATGCAATCAGGGTGCGGAGTGCGATGTTCATGGAGTGAACTCCAGATCGTAGGTGCCCATGACCGGATTCTGAATGGCGTCCAGAACCGCGACCAGATCACCGGAGAGATCGTCGAATCGAAGATCACGCGTGGCCACGTAGGGTGAAAGTTCCTCGAAGGCGGACGGACGACTCGTCTCCAGCAGCACCAGTTCCGCCGCCGGTGAGATCGGAACCGGATCAACGTCGACCGTCACCGGATCCTGCACCGCCACCACCCCTTCAGTCGTCGCAGTGGTGCGGGGTGCGGAGGACTGCGCCACCAGCCACCCTCCGGCGACAAGGAGCCCCACACAGGCGGCCATGGCCAGCCACTGGGCGGCCATGGATCGATTCCGAATCCGCTCACCCGGGAACGGAATGGGGGCGGCGTTGCCGTGGAACTCCTCCAGGGAGGCGGCGACCACCCGATCGGTGAGCCCAGGGGGA
The DNA here is from genome assembly GCA_913020415.1 of uncultured Phycisphaerae bacterium. Lineage (GTDB taxonomy): Bacteria > Planctomycetota > Phycisphaerae > Phycisphaerales > SM1A02 > UBA854. The sequence goes on from CAJWBW010000014.1 coordinate 7,386, forward strand.
ATGGCGACCTCACCGAGCGTCCGACCGAGCAGATGATCGAACTGCCGGTCGCGATCGGTAAAATCATCCCCCAGGGGCTCCCGGGAGGGGTTCATTTCGGGATGTGCTGACTGCTGGTCCATGATGTGTTCATTCCTAGAACGATGGTCGATCCGGTTGAATTGCAGGGATGTGACACCTGATTTCCGTGTATTTCAGTCGTCCTCATCCACGCCCAGCATCTCCTTGAGCCGCTTGAAGGCCCTGAAATGGCGGGCCAGAACGGTTCCGAGCGGTTGCTGGAGCACTTCGGCGATCTGTTTGAAACTTAGTCCCGAAACGTGCCGGAGATGCAGAATCTCCTGATCCGCCTCCTGAAGGGACGCAACGGCCTCCTGCAGGGCCCGGGAGAGTTCCAACTGCTCCTGCCCGCGTCCTTCTCCGGCGGATTCGACCCGGGGTGTCGTTTCCATGGCTGAAAGGGTGTCATTCGCGACATTCACGGCATGTCGACCACGACGTCGCATCTCGTCCCGGAGACGATTCATGGCGATTCGGAAGAGCCAGGGCTCGAATTTCCCCTGTTCGTCGTACGCCGCCAGTTTCGTGACCACGGTGCAGAAGGTGGATTGGGTCAGCTCTTCGGCCAGTTCCGCATTGCGACAGCGGGAGAACAGCAGCGCGTAGACTCTGGAACCATAGGCCTCGACGACCTGCTGCCAGGCCAGTTCGTCCCCTGCGCCGGCCCGGCGAAGGATGTCCTGGAATCCGGATGTATCGGGCTGAGGGGTCATGCGACGCGTCTGCGTCCGTGGACGCGGGGTTCGGCTCCCGGGTATGGGCCTCTCCGAATGTTGCAACGGTATTGAGGTCATGATCGTCGATACAGGGGTCTGACGTACAATCCTCGTCGCTGATGCGAACCTTCCCGAAAACCGCGGCGAATCACCTCCTGGAGCCCCCTGAATGCTCATGATGCTCCTCCTGCTTGCCGCAGGCATCACGCTGCTGCTTCTGGGCGGCCAACTGCTTGTCGACGGCGCAGTGGTGATTGCACGTCGAATCGGCGTCTCGACGCTGGTGATCGGTCTGACCATCGTGGCCTTCGGTACCAGTGCACCGGAACTTGCCCTCAACGTCGTCGCCGCCACGAACGGCGAGACCGGGCTCGCATTCGGCAACGTGGTCGGATCCAACACCGCGAACATCGGTCTCGTCATCGGCCTCAGCGCGCTGGTTGCACCCCTGCTGGTATCGAGCCGAATCATCCGGCTCGAACTTCCCTGGCTCATGGTGGTGACCACGCTCTTCCTGCTGCTGACCTGGCTTCCACCGGGCGTGGATGACGCGCCGGGATACAACCGAATCGACGGGGTCATCCTGGTGCTGGCCGTCGTCGTGCTCGCGTTCCACTGGTACCGGGTCGGTCGGCGCGAAGAGGATGATCCGCTGACGCAGGAAGCGGCCCCGGACGCCGGCGATGCGGGATGGTTGGGTCGATCATCCTGGCTCTGCTGGATCGCACTGCTGGTCGGACTCGGCATGCTGGTTGCCGGAGGCAAGGCGGCGGAAGTCGGTGCCATCGGCATCGCGAAGGCCCTGCAGGTCGATGAAGTGCTCATCGGCCTCACCATCGTCGCGGTCGCCACGACGCTTCCGGAAATCGCCACGTGCGTGATCGCCGCGCGCAAGGGACAGCCCGACCTCGCGGTCGGTACCGTGGTCGGCTCCAACCTCTTCAACATCGTTCTGGTCATGGGCATCACCAGCATCGTGCACCCGGTCCCGGTCCCGGAGACCGGCGGGTGGTGGGCACTGGGTTCGATGCTCGCCTTCACCCTGCTGCTGTGGCCGCTTGCACTCAGCAGGCGCAACATCGGCCGCCTCGAGGGCTGCATGCTGCTGCTGCTCTACGTGGTGGCCATCGGGGGTGCCGTCTGGATCGAGTCGGACCGTCCATCGGAGCCGGAGGCCGCGATGCGGACAGGGCTCGACGTCCGGTCAGATCGGCAGATCGTCGTCGTCGATCACCCCTGACGAAGGCGGTACGACGGTGGACGGCATGTCCGACGGGGGCGCACTGTACGAATAGTTGTGGAAGCGCGTGGTCGCCGCATCCCACTGCAGGTTGACGATGCCGGTCGGGCCGTTTCGCTGTTTCGAGATGATGATCTCCGCCTGGCCGAGCTTGTCCGGATTCGCACTCTTCCACTCCTCGTCCGGGTGGTAGTACTCCTCGCGGTGCAGCATGAGGATCACATCCGCATCCTGCTCGATCGAGCCCGATTCACGAAGATCGCTCATGCGGGGACGATGTCCCTCGCGATGCTCAGCGGCCCGGTTCAGCTGACTGAGGCAGATGACGGGGACGTTGAGTTCACGCGCCATGGCCTTCACGCCACGGCTGATCTCGCTGACCTCCTGCTGCCGGTTCTCGACGCGGTGACCGGAGGACATCAACTGGAGGTAGTCGATGACGATCATTCCGATGTCATGACGCTGCTTGAGACGGCGTGCCTTGGCACGCAGCTGCACGAGGTTGAGACCCGGCGTGTCGTCGATGTGGATGGGGGCATCCTGCATCTCGTCGCAGGCCGACATCAGGGCGGAGAAATCCGCCGGCTCGAGCATGTTGCGTCGAAGCCGGTCGCCGTTGATGCGGGAACGGGAGGCCAGCATTCGCTGTACCAGCTGGGTACCACTCATCTCCAGACTGAAGACGGCGACCCCCTGCCCCTGCAGACCGACATGCTCGGCCATGTTCAGGGCGAAGGCGGTCTTACCCATCGAAGGCCGGGCCGCCAGAATGATCATCTCGCCCCGCTGCAGACCGCCGGTCATGCGGTCGAGTTCGGAGAAGCCGCAGCCGATGCCCGTGATGGTCTTTCCTTCGCGTGCTTCGATCTGCTCCATCGTGACGGTGATGAGATCCTGCAGACTCGACGCCTGACGGGTCTCGTACTGCTGGGCGATCCGGAAGATCTTCCGCTCGGCGTTCTCGAGGATGTCCCTGGACTCGTCGGGACTTCCGTAGGCATCGCAGAGAATTTCACCGGCCGCCTCGATCAACTGACGGATGACGGCCTTCTCCTTGACGAGCCGGGCGTAGTGCGTCGCGTTGGCGGCCGAGGGGACGGCATTGGCCATGTTCACCAGGTAGTCGAGACCACCGACGGCACTGAGGGTCTCGCGGTCCATCAACTGCTGATGCAACTGGACGATGTCGAGCGAGGAATGCTCCTCGTACAGGCTGCACATCGCCGCGTAGATCTCGCCGTTGGTCGGCTTGTAGAAGTCGTTGACGTCGGAGACCACCTGAATGACGTCGGCGATGATGTTGGGATCGATGAGGATCGAACCGAGCAGGCTCATCTCCGCTTCGATCGCGTGCGGCGGAAGGGTTTCCAGCAGCGTCGACAGCTGCCGCATGTCGCCTTCGCGACGCTGGGCGGTGCCGGAACTGATCTCGGATTTCGCCGGGGCCTTCCCCATGTGCTCTCTCCTCTGAATCGTGCATCCTACACGACATCGCCCGTCCGAATTCACAGCCCCCGCTGGGGATGCGCGCAGCGTTCGCTGCGGGCGGAAATGCCCGGCAGGGCCTGATCAGAGGTCACAGTCGATCCACTAGGACGCGACGCTCGACAGGGGCGTGATCTCGACCGTGCTTTCGGCCTTGATCCCGTCTCCATCGGACTTGTCCTCGAGCGCGTCCCGCATAAGCCTGCCGACCTTGAACTTCACGGTCCGCTTTGCCGGCACGGGCACTCGTTCGAGTGTCCTCGGGTTCTGTGCCATGCGCGGAGCGCGATCCCGGATCTCGAAGACACCGAAGTCGCGGAATTCAAGACGATTGCCCTTGCTCAGTTCGACGATGACGTTGTCGAGGAAGCTCTGGACCGTGGCCTTGACCACCGTCCGCTTCTGGTTCGTTTCCTCGGCAATCCTGTCAATCAGATCCTTCTTGGTCGTGGTGGCCATCAGGTTGTCGCCTCATCCATGGTCGAACGTCCCCAACGCCCGACAACCATCTGTCCTGTTAAACCGAAACGACTTGGTGTACACCGATCCCGCATTCAAACGAATCGGGAATTGATCGAATCGGTCCCTCCAAACTGGGCACTCGCAGTGTGCCGGGAGGTGTCAGATCGAGTTCCGACCCTCCGTACGAGTTGATTCCCAGTATGGCGATCGCCCTCTGGGGCGTCAAGACAGGCAACCCCGTTTCGGAATGGTTCAAGAAACCGGCCCTCGTTGAGACCTGATTTCAGGGCTGATCACGGTACTGGATGGACCGGGTCGAACGAAGGTAGTTCTCCCTCGACCGGCCGTTGAGGATCCATTGCTGGTCCCAGACCCGCACCTCGGCTTCGTCGACGGACGCCATCAGGGGGATCCGATCGGCTCCGAGAGCCTCATTTCGGCGATGATTGAGGATATTCAGCTGCCCGGCGGGCCAGGCGGACGAGCCGGCCAGCTCCAGCAGGCCCGGAGCCGGCAGCACCAGCTGACTGGTCAACTTCCGGTGGACCTCCCGCTCCGGCCCCGGACGATCGGCGACTCCGGCGGCACCAGCCCGGCAGCCGACCTGGAGGCACGCGGATGCCAGAAGGACGATCGACAGGATGGGCATGGTCCGGCTTCGCATGATTGCGTTCTCCCTCACACGACAAGTATGCCCGAAACCATCGGAAACGCGACAAAAAGCGGTGTGGTATTTATGCAACACGAGGTGGTGTGGACACCACCCACCGGGGAGCAGGCCCTACATGGGCTTCTCCTCGATGGTCTGATCGTGGATTTCCAGCAGCTTCGACTTGTCGAAGACCATCTCGTTTCGAGTCAGTCCTACGACCTCGTAGCGCGGAGTCAGCTCGATGGCGTCGACCGGACAGGCCTCTTCACACATTCCGCAGAAGATGCACCGCAGCTCGTCGATGTCGAACTGCTTGGGATACTTCTCGCGGTCCTCCCATGGGGATTCGTCCGCCACGATGTGGATGCAGTTCGCAGGACACGCGGTCGCGCACATGAAGCACGCCACGCAGCGGACCCGACCGTCCTCGTCGCGATTCAGCCGGTGAACGCCGCGGAAGGTCTCCCGACACTGACCGCCCTCCTCGACATCGCGATGGTCACGCTTTTCCTCCGGATACTGGACCACCCAGAGGTTCTTCTTATTCTTCCCGTCTCGACCCACGTTGCCCAGGCAGTGCCGGAGGGTCGTTCCGAGCCCCTTG
>CAJWBW010000015.1:0-12554 GCA_913020415.1 uncultured Phycisphaerae bacterium
ACTGAAGGGAACGGCACGGAGGGAGGACGTGAGCTGACAGGTCAGTCGAACGCCTCGCAGTCGAGCCTTCCGGGCCATGGCACGCAAGTCATGTTCGACGCGATCGACAAATCCGTGCTCCAGTGCCGGCCCGTCGTTCTCCGACTCGAGTTCGAACCCCAGTCGATCGATGCGACAAGACATCATGTCCCGCAAGGCAACCGTCAGATCCATCCCCAGATCCCGCTCGGGAGCGGAAAGGCATCTCAGTCCGAATTCAACCTGATCCAGGCCTTGCAAGCCTGCCACCAGATCCCTGTTCATTTGGCGGATGTTGGTCATGCCCTACCCATCGACCGACGTGGTACGAGCCTGAATCAAGGCCGTTGGATTGGGGCAACATTGGCTGCAATCGAATCATAAACAATGTTAAGGAAACTCGAATCCGCCATTTTCGGACCCAGGCGGCCTTCGCCCGGCCATCAGACGGGATTTAGGTCCACCAATCCGCAAAGTAGTTCTTGGATTGCCGCCGGGTCACCTGTAGTTTGAAGGTAGGCATCGCCGGAGAGGTTTTGGAGGAGAGACCTTTTCGGCGATGTTGCTTTTTCATGGGACGTCCGGAACCGGTTGGAAACCAGAGACTTGCCGCACGATCAGCGGAAGTCGAGGGGACGACCCGTGAGCCCGACGGCCTCCCGAAGCACGGTCATCACCACGAATCCGATGATGGCAAGCACGCCGAAGCAGAGAGCCGGCAGCATCATCCCCAACGCGGCAAACCAGGCCGACCCGTACATGCAGTGCCAGAGGGCTCCGTAGCGACGAAGCTTCTCCGCTCCCGCCCGTCGATCGCGTGCGGTGCGTTGCTTCCACCGAAGAACCAGCAGCCCACCGAGAGCGGCCGCCGCCGGCCAGGCCAGACTCCACATCGGGAGTCGATCCGGCCAGAGGCCACCGATTCGGTGCCAACTGAGCCATCCCAGAACCGCACTCCAGAAGATCCAACCGGCGACGATTCCCACCAGGGCATACCGGGTGATCCGGGGACGCTTGTCTTCCAGCAACGAAATCCCCAGTGCCACGAACATTGCATGGGTCATGCTCAGCCAGATCGGAAGCAGGACGGGAAAGCCGGGATCGGGAATGAGCATGTGCGTTGCGTGCACCAGCCCGATGGTCACAATCCCGACCGCGGGCAGATACCGTCCGGCGGCGTTGTAGAAGAGCAGCATCACGGCCACCAGCATGGTCATCCAGACGGACCAGGTTCCCAGCCCCATGGCCCCCACCATCGCGGTCAGCAACGCACACCCGGTGATCACCACCGCCTGACCGGGGGCGATGCGACCGGTGGCGATCGGACGCTGCAATCGGAAGGCGGCATCCCGGCGGACGTCCAGAACGTCGTTCAACGATGCGCCGTAGGCGAAGAGCCCCAGGGCGATCACCAGACCGGCCACCAGAGCCAGCGGCAGCCAGGTCAGCCCCGTGGTACCGCTCCACTCGACGACGACGCCGTCGAAGGAGTCCTCGTGCAGCATCCAGAGCAGCACGATCATGAACCAGAGATCGCTCACGGCACCAAAAGCGACACTGATTCGCGTCAGTTGGAGCGTGGTCATGACTCGTTCGAACATCGGACGCATGGGCGGACCTCGAGCCGTGGCCATTGCGGCCACCGGTTATCCCCTTGTACCATCAAGGATCCGGACACGCCCCCATGAAGCACCAGCCCATCAGCCCGACCACTCTCGACGCCAGCGACATGCGCATCGGCGTCGTCACCAGCCGATACTACGCGGAGGTCACCACCGCCCTGCGGAACGGAGCCAGCGACGCCTTCCGGGAATGCGGCGGAGATCCCGACCGGCTGCTGCACATCGAATCCCCCGGAACGTGGGAACTCCCCGTGCTCTGCAGCGGTCTGCTTCGGGCATCGGAGACGTTCGATGCGGTGGTCGCCATCGGCTGCGTCATCGCCGGAGAGACGTCGCACGACCGATACATCAACCGCGGCGTCTCCGACGCCCTGGCCCGTCTGGCGGTCCGGACCTCCACGCCCGTCGCCTTCGGGGTGCTGACCTGCAGCTCGATGGAGCAGGCCCTTGCCCGCGCGGGCGGCGACGTCGGCAACAAGGGTCGGGAATCCATGCTGGCCGCAATCGACGCCGCCGCCACGATCCGCTCGCTCGATCGCCCGGAAGCCACGACATGAAGATCACCCGAAACACCCGCCGCAATGCACTGACGGTCCTGTACCAGCTGGACTGCGGCGCAACGATCGACGACCCGGACCTTCGCTCCAGCCTCGACCACTCGGACGACGACGACCGGCCGGCCGGAATCGGCGAGGAGGGCGAGCGGCAGCTCGGCTACGACCTGGCGTGTTCCATCTGGATGCAACAGAAGGAGGCCGACGAGAACATCGCCGCCCTCACCCCGGAATGGCCAACGCATCGGCAGCCGATCATCGACCGGAACCTGCTCCGAATGGGCTGGTTCGAGATCACCACCGATCGGACACCCCCCAAGCTCGCCATCAACGAAGCGGTCGAACTCGCTCGGGAATACAGCACCACCCAATCATCGCTCTTCGTCAACGGCGTCCTGGACCGGATCTACCATGGAGATCGCGAAGCAGTCTCCGACGAGCTTCCCACGCCCAACGCCGACGTGGAGGGCTGAACATGGGCCTGTTCTCCAGCACCCTCGGAGCCCTGAAACGCGGCCTCGGCCGCACCAATGCGGTCCTCGGTACCGGCCTGGTGGCGAAACTGCGGGGACGGGAGCTCGACGAGACGCTCCTCGGCGAAATCGAATCACACCTGCTGCGCAGCGACGTGGGCGTCATGTCGACCCGCACGATCGTGGATACGCTCCGCACCGGCATCAAGCAGGGACAGAAGCAGCGCGGCGAGGACGTCATCGCGTTCCTCAAATCCCAGCTCGTGGCACGGTTCGACGGCGCAGAACTGGCCCTGCGATCCGCACCGGACGGCCCCACCGTGATTCTGGTGGCCGGCGTCAACGGAGTCGGCAAGACAACCAGCATCGCCAAACTGGCGGCCTCGATGAAGGAGGACGGGCAACGCGTGATGCTGGCCGCGGGCGACACCTTCCGTGCCGCCGCGGCGGACCAGCTGGCCACCTGGGCGACGCGTCTGGATGTTGACATCGTCCGCGGCCACGACGGCGCCGATCCCGCATCGGTGGTCTTCGACGCCATCGATGCCGCCAAGGCCCGCGAGATGGACGTCCTCCTGGTGGACACCGCCGGACGAATGCACACCGAGGACGGACTGATGCGGCAGTTGGAGAAGATCCGAAGCATTCTCGACCGCCAGTGCCCCGGGGCCCCCCACGAGGTGCTGCTCGTACTGGATGCCACCCAGGGGCAGAATGCCCTCGTGCAGGCCCGCCAGTTCAACGATGCCATCGAAGTCGACGGCATTTTCCTGACCAAACTCGATGGAACCGCCCGGGGAGGCATCGTGGTCGCGATCTGGGACGAACTCGAGATCCCCGTGAAGCTCGTCGGCCTCGGGGAGCGGCCCGAGGATCTCGCCTCCTTCGAACCGGAGGTGTTCGTCGAGGCCATGTTCGCCGAAGTCGATGAGGCGGTATGATCCAACCGTGCGAACGGTAACGGGATCCTCCCACCATCCCCTGTCCCGCCTGACGGTGCTGGCCCTCTTCCTGATGGCCGTCGCGGCCTCGTCCGTGCAGGCGAACGTCTCGTCGCCCCGGTCGTTCTCGGGAGACCGTCTCAGCAGGATCGTGCTGCCGGTCGAACCACGAACGGGAAACATCAATCTCAACGCCATGCGTGCAAACGCATGGACCGTCGACGACACCAAGCGACTGCTGCTGCAGGGGGATGTCCTCATCCAGATCGCGGGATTCTCCTTCGAGGGTGAAACCGCCATGGTGTGGCTCAACCGCATTCCCAGTGCGGACGGACTGATCAACCAGATCGCAGTCTGGATTCCGGATGCCTGGAGCCCGACCAGTGAAGCGGGCCGAGGTCCCAAGGGCCGCAACCTACTGGTTGTCGGCAGCGCACGAGGGCAGGCCAATCTGAATGTCGCGCTGATGATCGAAAAGCCCGCACCCAACACCAGTCTGGTGCGGCGTGCGGAAGAACGACTGGCCGATTACCTCGGCAGCCTGCAGACGGGAACCGCCGCCCTGGCCCAGTATCCGAAGGTACTCGGACCGGCGGAAGTCCCCGAGTTCGTGCCCACGCCCGGCGGTTCGCTTCCCGGTGAGCACCTCGCGACGGGCCCCACGCCACGCGCCTCGCGTCCCTGGCTGCGCCGACCGGGCGGCGTCGTCTCCTTCTCCGCACGCAAGGTCAAACTCGAGACGGGCGACGACGAGAATCTCCTCATCACCGACGGAGACGTGGTGCTCGACTATCGCCCCGGTTCGGGCCAGAGCAACATTCGCTTGTCCGCCGAACGGGCCGTCGTGTTCATGGATCCCGGATCGGTACGAGATCTTGCGTCCCGACAACTGGGCATGGATGAAATCCGGGGCGTCTACCTGGAAGGTGCCGTCAAGGCGGAATCCGACAAGGACGACTACGTGGTTCGATCGCCACGGATGTACTACGACTTCCAGACCGATCAGGCCATCATGCTCGACGCCGTGCTCCGAACCTACGATCGCAAGAGAGCCCTTCCGGTCTTCGCACGTGCCGCCGAGATGCGGCAGATCGCCGAGAACCAGTGGAGTGCACAGCAGGTCAAGGTGTCCTCCTCGTCGTTCGCCACCCCGACCCTGGCGATCGGTGCCAGTTCGGTGGTCGTCGACAAGGTGCCCGGCGGACTCACGGACAACGGTGACCTGGAAGCGGGCGAACTGACCATCGATTCGAGGAACAACACCCTGGAGGCCGGTGGCCTGCCCATCGTCTGGTGGCCGAGATACCGTGGATCCATCACCAGCATCCCGCTGAGCGGTGTTCGCGGCGGCTACGGGGAATACGAGGGCGCAATCGTCGAGACGAGCTGGGACGTCTTCTCGCTCGCCGGAGTGGACCGGCCGGATGGCTGGGATCTGGAACTCAACCTCGACGGCTATTCGGAACGGGGATTCGGCGCGGGGATCGACTGGGAGGTCAACACCGCCGACAACCAGATGGCCCTCGATCTCTACGGCATCAAGGACAGCGGAACCCAGCGCACCGACACCGGCATCACGATGGAGGTCCCCGAGGAATACCGCTACGCGGCACTCTGGGAACAGACGCTGCAGCTCAGCGATGCGTGGCTGCTCCAAAGTCAGTTGTCCTACATGTCGGATGCGACCTACATCAGCGCATGGCGCAACGAGTGGTACGAGGATCGCAGGGAGTTCGAAACCAGCCTGTACATCAAGCGTGAATCCGGCAACAGCGCATTCACCGCTCTGGCGAAGTACGCCCTGAACGACTTCATTTCCAACAGCTGGCTCATGGCATCCCCCGGCTACCAGGTCAACAAGTTTCCGGAGCTGACGTACCGCCGGTTCGGAGATTCGCTGTTCGGCGACACCTTGACGTGGTCCAGCCAGTACAACGCATCCCGCATGCAGATCGTGGTGCCCGACGGAACCCCGGCCAGCAACGGCCTGCGGACGTCCACCTTCCAGAATCCCGCCGGCGGCCCGTTCCTCGCGAATCAACCGCTGTCCGAGGCCGCCCGCTACCAGGGCCTCCGCCAGTCGTGGGTGAACCGGGTCGCGACCCGTCAGAACATCTCCATGCCCATGCAATGGGGCGCCTTCAACATCACCCCCTTCGCCATGGGCCAGATCGTGGCCTACTTCGAGGACGACACCGCCGACGGGGCGGAGGATTCGAAGCATCAGTACTACGGCAGCGGCGGTGTCAAGGTGAACACGGTGCTCCAGCGGGTCTTCAACGACGTCAGCAGCGATCTGTTCGATCTGCATCGGCTCCGGCACCTGATCGAACCCTACTTCGTCGCCTGGTACTCGGGATCCAACTACGACGATTTGGAGATCCCCATCTACGATCCGCTCTTCGACAATCTTTCGACCGGCGGACTGGTCCGCTTCGGTCTTCGCAACACCCTCCAGACGCAACGAGGCGGTCCCGGTCGGTGGTACGACGTCGACTGGCTCACCGTCGATGCATCGCTGGTGCTCAGCACCGACTCCGAGGAGAGCCGCTTCCCCACCCCCCAGTACTTCGACTGGGAACCCGGATACTCGCAACTGGGCAACTTTGTCGAGGGCAGCTACACCTGGCAGTTCAGTGACAGCCTCGCCTTCATCGGAGAGGGGATCTGGGATCTCGATGCGGACCAGTTCATGCGGGCGTCCACCGGACTGGAACTGAACCACAGCCCGCAGTTCAACACGTTCCTCGAATACCGGTACGTGAACGACACGGAAACGAAGCTGCTCGCCTTCGGCGGCACGTACGAGATCTCCGACAAGTACCGCATCTCGGCCGTCCCGCAATGGGACTTCGAACGGGACGACTTCCGATCCGTCAGCGGTTCGGTGACCCGATCCTTCCCCGACTTCGATCTCATCTTCTACGCCGGCTACAACCAGATCACCGAAGAAACACAGGTCGGTGCCCAACTGGGCCAGATCAACTACTGATCGACATGGACTCACGAGCGGGCCTGTCCCCGCTTCTGGATCGCTGCCTCCCGGCAACCGGCGGATGAACCCATGCAGTCACTGACCGAAATCCGAACCTTGCTGGCCGAACGCGGACTCGCCCCGCGCCGGCGGTTCGGACAGAACTTCCTGCACGACCACAACCAGCTGCGTCGACTGGTCGATGCCGCGGAGCTGACCTCCGGCGCGAGCGTGCTCGAGGTCGGCCCCGGAACCGGAACCCTCACCGAAACCCTGATCGAGACCGGCGTCAGGGTCATCACCAGTGAAATCGATACGGGACTCGCCGACCTGATCCAGGAGCGGCTGGGCGATCGGGTCACCCTGGTCCGAGGCGACTGCCTGGGACGGGGGCGGCGGCTGGCCCCCGAACTGCAGGCGGCACTGGGGGATGCCCCGTTCACCCTGGTGGCCAACCTGCCCTACCAGATCGCCAGTCCGCTGATGATCGAGCTGCTCCTGCACCATCCGAACTGCCTCGGCCAGTTCGTCACGATCCAACGGGAAGTCGCGGAACGACTGACCGCGCCCGAGGGCACCAGAGCAAGAGGTCCACTGGGCATCCTCGCCTCGACCTTCGGAACCGTGGAACGGATCGGGGACGTCCCCGCATCCTGCTTCTGGCCCCAACCCAAGATCGTCAGCTCGATGGTCGCGATCCGCCCCGCCCGCAGGATCGATGTCGACCGTGAAGCGTTCGCCCGATTCGTCACCATGCTCTTCGCTTCGAGACGCAAGCAGCTCGGTCGCATCCTCGGACGCGATGTCGAACTGCCCGAGGGAATCGAATCCACCGCACGCCCGGAAACCCTGGACAACGAGCAGCTACTGCGGCTCTTCGATCGCCACGGATCATGAGCATCAGGCCTTGCTCATGTACTCGCCGGTCTCGGGGTTGATGCGCACGACCTGACCGACCTCGATGAACGGGGGCACCCGGACCCGGGCTCCCGTCTCCGTGGTCGCCTCCTTGAGCTGATTGGTCGCCGTCGCCCCCTTGGGCTGCGGAGCGGTCTCGGTGATCTCGAGCTCGACCACGGGAGGCAGCTCGATTCCGAGGGCCTTGGCCTCGTACATCATCACCACCACCTCCACGTTCTCCTTCATCCACTGGCTCTGTTCGGTCGGAACCACATCGCCGTCGATCTCGACCTGATCGAAGGTCTCCGAGTCCATGAAGACGAACGGGCCCTTGCCCTGGCCACTTGAATCGTAGAGGTACTGCATGGTGCGACGGTCGATGGTGACATTGTCGACCTTGTCGGATGAGTTGAGGCGATTGACCTTGATGGTGCCCGTCTCGATGTTCTTCATCTTCGCCTGGACGTAGGCGGGACCCTTGCCCGGCTTGACGAACTCGGTGCCGAGTACGACCTGCAGCTGGCCTTCCCACAGAAGTGCCTGACCACGCTTGATATCGGTTGCCTTGATGGGCATGAAATACGCTCCTCATGTGAACCGGTCGAAACCGTGCAGCGGCACAGGGTACCACGGGGCGGATGTCAGCGGGCCGTCGCCTCGGCACGAACCTCACGCAGGACGGTCACCTTGATCTCGCCCGGGAAGGTCATCTCCTCCTCGACCCGCTTGGCGATCTTCTCGGCGATCAGGAATGCGCTGGTGTCGTCGGCCTTCTCGGCATCGACGATGACGCGGACCTCCCGTCCGGCCTGGATCGCATGAGCCTCGGTGACCTCCGGAATCTCGGTGGCCAACCCCTCGAGCTGCTTGAGCCGCTTGACGTACATCTCCATCGATTCACGACGTGCCCCGGGGCGGGCGCCGGACACCGCGTCGGCGGCCATGACGATGGGCGTGTAGGGAGTGGTCGCAGGTATGTCGCTGTGATGACCACCGATCGCATTCAGCACCGCTTCCGCCTTCTCGCCATGCCGGCTGCAGAAATCCATGCCGATGGCGGGATGCCCGCCCTCCATTTCATGATCCATCGCCTTGCCGATGTCGTGCAGGAACCCGCAGCGGCGGGCCAATTCGCCGTCGAAACCCAGCTGGTCCGCGATGATCTGACTCAGGTAGGCCACTTCGATGGAATGCCGCAGCACGTTCTGGCCGTAGCTGGTCCGGAACGACAGCTTGCCCATCGCCTCGACGATCTTGGGATTCAGACCCCGGATCCCCGCCTCGACCACGGCATCGTCGCCCTGCTTTCGAATCCGGTCCTGCATGTCGGTCCGGACCGATTCGACGACCTCCTCGATCCGCGTCGGATGCACACGTCCGTCCGCCACCAGACGCTGCAACGACTCTCCGGCAATGGCGCGGCGAATCGGATCGAAGCACGATACGGCGATCACGCCGGGCGTATCGTCCACGAGGATGTCGGCTCCGGTCGCTCGTTCCAACGCGCGGATGTTGCGACCTTCGCGACCGATGATGCGTCCTTTCAGATCGTCGGACGGAATCTTCACGGATCGGACCGTGCCGTCGGCGGCATGCTCGGCCGCGAACCGCTGGATGGCCATGAGCGTGATCTCACGACTCGTGTTCCTCGCCCCGGCTTCGGCCTGCTCGATGATTTCACGTCGGATCCCGGCGGCTTCGTGCTCGCTGTTGATGCGAACCTCGTCCAGCAACCGCTCCCTGGCCTCCGCCTCCGACAACCGGCCGATCTCCTCCAGACGCCGCCGGGCCTCGTCGTCAAGTCGCTCGAGCTCCGCCTCCGCCTGCGCCATTGCGTCCTCACGCTCCGCAAGGGACGTATCCCGACCGTCCAGCTTCGTTTCGCGGGCGGTCAGCTGCTCCATCTTGCGATCGAGGGAGTCCTCCCGATTCTGAAGCCTGCCCTGGTCCTTCTTCAACTCGTTGCGGGCGTCCGACAGCTCGGACTCCAACTCCTCCCGTCGCTCGGCAAGTGCACGCTCGGCTTCGAGTTCGATCTTCCGCTGAGCCGCCTCCGCTTCCGCGGTGGCCTTCTGCCGCATGTTCTCGGCGTCGCGCCGTGCGGCACGAATCGTTCCGCCGGTCATCATTCGGATCAGCACTACCCCACCGACACCACCGACCACGCATGCCGCCACGGCGATTCCGATCGTGGCTGCGAGTGAAATGTCCGCGAGTACAAGCATGACGTCACCAGGCCCCTTCCGGGCTTGGTCAACGGTGCGGAACACCAGGCCGTGCGGCGCACGACCTCATGACGACACGAATGTGCAGCGAACTGAACGCGTCAGGAAGGCGGACATCCGATCGGTGCCCCCTGCTCAAGGAAGCACCGGAATGAATAATCCTTCAGAAGATCCACCGGCCGGTGGGAGTCGATGTGGACTTGAAACGGACCTGAAACACATTCTGCATGATTCGCAGTACCTTCGACTTCAATCTATCGGCCACCGGCGGTGCACCGCCGAACTTCGGGCCGCCGGCCGAAACCGGTGAGAACAGTCGCACCCGTGTCGTCATGGGCTGACCGGAAAACCGGAGGTGGAGCCAGATACGTCGCCGACTCCCGGACCACCGGGGAATACCCCATTATTTGAATCCGGAGCGTCCACCGCAAGGGTGCAGTACCGGATGCAGCCAAAACCACCCACCGGAGACCCATTTCAGCCGCTCGGAGCACGAAGCCGATGGAATCTGCGACCATGTGGCCAAGGCCACCGGAGACCGCCCTGCCATGCCCGCCCTGCTCAACTGGCTTCTGCGACTGCTGCCGACGAACCCGATCTGCCTGCGGATCGTCAAGGTCGGCTCCACGCGTCCCCGGCAGCAGTGGATCCGCGCCGGCTTTCTCGGCAGCCTCATCCTCGTGATGCTGCTGATGCTGCTGGCGAACTTCAACACCGCCGCCACCTCGCTTCGATCACTGGCCACCACCGGTTCGATGATCTTCACCTTCGTGAGTCTGCTGCAGGTGCTGCTGGTCTGCCTGCTCACGCCGGTCTTCATGGCCGGCGCCATTGCCCACGAGGCGAACCCGCGAACCTGGGAAATCCTGCTTTCGACGCCATTGAACTCGCTGCAGATCGTTCTGGGCAACCTGTTCGGCCGCCTGTTCTTCATCCTGTCACTGCTGATTGCAAGCCTTCCACTCTTCATGGTCCTCCGGTTCTTCGGTGGCGTACCCGGCGAATCGATCATCGGTGCCTTCCTGATTTCGATCTCCACGGCCGTGCTGGTGGCCAGCATCGCCGTCACGCTCAGCGTCACACGAAGCGGCGGTCGGCGTGCCGTCTTCGTCTTCTACGCGGGGGTGGTGATCTTCCTCTTCGCGACCTACGCCCTGGATCAGCTCATACGCACCTCGATTCCCGGCGGTGACGGCGCCCAGTGGACGACCATCATGACGCCGCTGAACCCGTTCCTGGCCCTGGAGGTCCTACTCGCATCCAACTCCTACGTCCCCAGATCCGGCGAGGAATTCGACTGGCTCACGCGGCTCTGGCTCGCCCGCCCCGTCGCGACCTTCTGCTGGTTGTGTGCACTGGCCAGCACCGGCCTGATCATCTTCTCCACCCTCTGCGTTCGATTCTTCGCCCGCAACGGCCGACGCGAATCCATCCTCCGATCATTGTTCCGCAGAGGAACACGAACGAGCTTCGAACGCCCGGCACGCCCCGTGGGAAACAATGCCATCGCCTGGCGCGAACTGCATCGTGATTCCAGCAACATCGCCGGACCGATCGGGCGATGGGCGTTTCTCGTCGTCTCCCTCGTGGGCATGACGATCCTCCTGTGGGTCCACCACGACGGCGGCCTGAGCATTCCCGCCCTCCAGTCCTCCATCGGATTCCTGACCTTCGCCCAGATCTCCATCGTGATGCTCACCGCGATCAATCTCAGTGCGACGACCGTGAGCCGGGAACGCGAGGACGGCACCCTCGACATCATCCTCACGACCCCGATCCAACCGTCTCCCTATCTGGCCGGCAAACGACGGGGCCTGGTCCGCTACCTGCTTCCCATGATGCTCGCACCGATCCTCTCGCTGCTGCTGGCCGTCGGGTACGTGGGAGCTGACGGATTCGGAACCCCGACCAGTTCCCCCTCCATCTCCAGCTCCGGGGTGGAGTTCGCCATCCCCCTGCTCTCGTGGCAGGGTGCCGCTGCCTTCAGCATCATGTTCATCCCCTTCATTGCATTCTGCGTGATGGTGGGACTGCTGTGGTCGATTCGAAGCCGAGGCACCATCGGATCCGTCTTCGCCGCGGTCATCATCGTGGGCGGGATCACCGCGATTCTCAGCGGCTGCGTCACCGGTGTCTTCATGGATTTCGGCATCATCGGGCCACTCTTCGCGAGCCTGAGTCCGTTCAGCATCCTGCTCTACATGATCGACCCTGCGGCGGCGGCCGACCTCTCCTCCTACGGCGGATTCGGCAACAACCTGGCACTGCTGCTCGGAGGAGGCGTGTGCGCCGCATGCTGGACGCTGATCGCGGTCCTCATGCATCGAAACATGAGCCGGACCTTCATGATGACCGTCCGGCAGCTCTCCGGCCGCTGACGACGCACGGGTGAACGACTCCATCCGCACTGCAAGGCGGTCGGATCAGACGAGCGCCATGCCCGGATTCTCGATCAGATTCTTGAGGGTGACCAGGTACTCGGCCGCGGTGGCCCCGTCCACCACGCGATGATCGTTGCTCAGCGTGACCGACATCTCATGGCCGACGACGACCTGCCCATCCCGCACCACCGGCTTCTGCTGGATGGCACCCAGGGCGAGGATCGCACTGTTGGGCGGATTGATGATCGCGGTGAAGTTGTCGACCCCGTACATCCCGAGATTGGAGATGGTGAAGGTCGCATCCCCCATCTCGTCGACGGTCAGTCCCTTGGTCCGGGCCTTGTCGACGAGGAAATGCGTCTCCTCGGAGATCGCACGCAGGCTCTTGCGATCCGCATTCCGGATCGTGGCCACGACGAGCCCACCCCCACGTTCCGGGGGCAGTGAAACCGCGACACCGACGTTG
>CAJWBW010000016.1:0-12384 GCA_913020415.1 uncultured Phycisphaerae bacterium
ACTGCTGGCCCGCTACCGCGTCAAGAAGATCGTCTCCATGATGTCGCACATCACCGGTGGAGGATTGCCCGGGAATCTGCCCCGCGTCCTGCAGGACGACATGGATGCCGTCATCGACCGGACCACTTGGACCGTCCCCCCAATCTTCGACTGGCTGCAGGAGGCCGGTGATGTGGAGGAGGAGGAGATGTTCCGGGTCTTCAACATGGGAATCGGCTACGTCCTGGCCGTCCGACCGACGTTCGCCGAATCGGTCGTCAAGCAGCTCGAACGCGACGGAGAACCCGCGCACATCATCGGCCGCATCGAACGCGGTCAGGGACGTGTGCGGTGGGCCTCCGACGCCTGATCCCGAAAGGGGAATCCGATGCACCAACTTCTGCTCGCACTGGTCATCACCACGCCCGGACTCGTCGAGGGCGAGACACCCACCGCCGAGGCGGTCGCCCGCGAAGCCGCCGCACCACTTTCGTTCTCGGTGACGCCCGGCGCATGGATGGTCCGTCTGCGTGGCGAGGCATCATGGGGCGGCGGCAACCGGACGTTCGACGATCAGCTCGGCATGGACGACATGGAGCCTTCATTCCGCGGCGAATTCCGGGTCGGCCGGGACGACTGGGGCATCTGGGTGATGGGGACGACGTTCAGCACCTCCGGGTCCGGAAACTTCGCGACCAACGGCACTTGGGATGGATTCAACTTCGCGGTCGGCGAACGCTACACCTCGAGCTTCGACATGACCAACGTCGCCGTCGAAGGACAGTGGAATCCATTGGATCTCATCGGTGAACCCAATGCGGACATTCCGTTGTTCCTCACGTTGGGCGGACACGTGGGCGGTCTCTACACGAACATGAAGCAGACCTTCGACTTCGGCGGCAACGCGACCGAAGCCAAGGGCGAGTACGCCTCCCTCTACGGTGGACTCCAGCTGCTGATGCGGATGGACACCATGGACCGCGTGTCATGGCTCCATCACATCGACTTCAACCTCAGCGGCAGCGTGGGCGGCACCCTCGGTCGCGATGGCGGCACGATGTGGCAGGTGCGGGCCGATCTCCAATTCTACTTCACGGAACAGATCGCATTCCTCTTCGGCTACCGGTTGCTGGAGGTGAACATCTCGGACGACGACTACGAGGCGAATCCCAGTCTCCAGGGACTCTTCGTCGGAGTGACGATCGAATTCTGAATCCGGCGGGATCGGGGCCCAGCGTGTCGTCGAAACGAAGCAGCAAATACCGCCGGGCGAAGTTGCGCCACCTCCTGTTCACCATCGGTCCGGACCGACTGACCGGCGGCCGGCTGCTCGAGCGGCATCACGCGGCGGGCATCGCGACGCGGCGGCTGGAGATCGAATGTCCCCGATGGCCGCGCGCCTTCGACGGCATCCGCATCGCCCACATCAGTGATTTCCACGTCGGCGATCTGCTCCCGATGGAGAAGGCGATGGCCGTGGTCGAGGAGTTGGCCCACGAACGACCCGACATGATCTGCAACACCGGCGACGTCATCGATCTGGACTGCATCGATGTCGGTCCGCTCTTCCGATCGCTGCAGGCGATCGAACCGCCCCTGGGCAACTACCTCGTGCTGGGAAACCACGACGAACTGGATGATCCGGACCGGCTTCGTTCGCTTGCGACCACGTCGGGCATCACCGTCCTGGACGACTCCACGACCCGGATCCTTCACAACGGTGGTGAACTCGTCGTCGGAGGAATCCAGTGGGCCAGGACCCCCGAGGCGTGCCGACACCGGCTGGATCGGACCGTCGGAGCGGATGGTGTGGATCTGCTTCTGGCGCACAATCCCAAGGCCTTCGATCACGCCGCCGAACTGGGCGTTCCACTGGTCCTTTCGGGACACACGCACGGCGGACAGATTGCACGGAAGGACCGTCCCGACGCGAATCTGGCCCTTGCGCACCGGCGCAGCGCCGGACTGTACGAACACGGGGACAGTCGCCTGTTCGTGACGGTCGGGGTGGGAGCCTGGTTCCCCATCCGCCTGAACTGCCAGGCTGAAGTGGTGATCCTGACCGTCCGGTCCGCCGCACGGGACTGATCAGTCCAGCAGAGCCGCCAGTCGTCGACATGCTTCGCCACGGTGCGACCGTGCATTCTTCTCGTCCGGAGACAGCTGCGCCGACGTGCAGTCCCGATCCGGCAGGTAGAGCAGGGGGTCGTACCCGAATCCGTTGGTACCGGCCGGATGATCGGTGATGACCCCTTCGAAGGTGCCCCGGGTCTCGGCCACGATGGTTCCGTCCGGATCGGCCAGGCACATGCAGCAGACGAAGCGAGCGACGCGACGGTCCGCCGGAACATCCGCCAGGGCGGCAAGCAGCTTCTCGTTGTTGGCCGCATCGCGGGTGGCCCGATCGCCTTCCACACCCGAATAGCGTGCGGAATGGACGCCGGGGGCGCCGTCGAGCGCGTCGACCTCGAGTCCGGAATCATCGGCCAGGCACTGCAGGTCGGTGGACCGGGCGTAGCCGACGGCCTTCAATCGCGCGTTGCCTTCGAAGGTGTCGGCGTCCTCGACCGGTTCGGCGTGTACGCCGGGCACATCGTCCAGGGACAGCACCCGATAGCCCAGCGGCTCGAGCACCGCCCGAACTTCGTCGAGCTTGTGGGGATTCGATGTCGCCAGCAGGATGCTCGACTCAGCCACGGGCCCAGCACTCCGGCACGTCGCCGTGCGAGGCGATGATCCGCGAGCGGATGCCGCCTCGCCCCTTCCAGTCCGTCACGACCTGCAGCCAGCCCGGCTTCATGGCTTCGGCGAGATCGTCGCGGATGCGGTTGGTGACCGCCTCGTAGTAGATCCCCTCGTTGCGGAAGGACTGGAAGTAGAGCTTCAGACTCTTGAGTTCGACGCAGGTCGCACCCGGCTCGAACCGAACCAGCACACTCCCGAAATCGGGATGTCCGGTCACCGGACAGACGGAGGTGAACTCCTCGTTGTGGTGTTCGATGAGGAACGGCGTGTTCGCCGGAGTCGGAAACGTTTCGAGCAATGAGGTGTCAGGCATCCCGGAAGAGTATCGGATCTGACCCCGTCCGTGGACGTCGCTCAGCCGGACATTCCGTAGTCGAGCATGAGCCGAAGCACCTTCCCCTGATCCGGGTTGATGCGAAGCGAGGCACGGAATGCGGACTGGGCATCGTCCCAGGCGGCGGTGTCCGACTCGTCGCTGAGCAGCCAGCGGTTCAGGGCGGTCACGGCAAGACCGTTGAGAGCCCTCCACTGCGCCTGGTCGATCGCCACCGCCTCCCGATAGGCCGCTTCCGATCCCTCGTACTCCCCCAGTCGGAAGAGGGCCCAGCCCTTGCGCTCCATGGCGTGGGCGTCGGGGCGGAGCTTCTGGATGGTTTCGGCGATGTTCGCGACCTCCCGGTAGCGCTTCTGCCGGACCAGCATGTTCATCAGGTTCGACATCAGTTCGGGCGTCGGTTGCATTCGTTCGGAGGCCGCGACGTAGGCGTCGGCCGCATCGGCCCACCGTTCCACGCTCTCGTATGCGGCACCGAGGTTGACCCACGCGGCACCGTCGTTGGGATCCACCTGCACGGCCTTCTGGGCAAAGACGATTGCGTGATCCGGCTCGTCCATCTGCAGGTAGGTGGTCGCGAGATTCCGGTTCGCTTCGGACGATTCGGGCTCGATGATCAGGGCCCGGTGGTACGCACGCACGGCCTCGGCGAGGCGGCCGAGCATCTGGAGGGCCACGGCGTGTCCGAACTGCGCGTCGAAATTCCGGGGCTCGAGCTTCGCGGCCCGCGAAAAGGCGGGCTCCGCCCGGCGGTAGTCCTTCTTCAGGAGGTACACGTCACCGATCCCCAGGTAGGCGGGGGTCGACGTGGGATCGTCCTCGAGAATCCCGTGCAGGATCACCAGCGCCGAGTCGTACTGTCCCTCGTTCGTGAGCACGTCCGCTTCGGCCAGTTGTGCATCCCGGACTTCGACGTCGATCTGGTCGGGACCGGTCTTGATCGTCTCCCGGACCGTGGGGGTGCCGCGGAACAGGTTGCAGCCACCGAGCGTGGAGACCACGAGGAGGCAGGGGATCAGGAAACGACGCATCATCAATTCACAGTACTCCCGGACCCTTGGTGGGGCCGCAGAATGTGACATCGACTCGATGGGTCGCCCTGCTGCAGTCGTATCGCGGATGGATCAGGCCGTCACCAGGCCCAGAATGCGGGCCGCGTGGCGGGTGATCTGCTCGTGATGAAGGCCGCATTGCTCGAGAATCTCGCGTTCGCCGCGGGCGGACTTGGGAATCCGCTTCACGGCGAGCTGCTCGACGGTGAAGGCATCGCCGCTCTGCACGCAGGCTTCGGCGACGGCCGAGAACAGTCCACCTCCGTAGTTGTCCTCGACGACCAGCACCATGCCTCCGTTCTCGTTGGCGAGATCCAGCAGACCCTCCTCCTCGAAGGGAAGGGAATAGAGATCGATCAGCGAGGCGTCGATGCCGAGCTTGTCCAGATCATCGAGTGCCTTGTTGCACTCGTGGACCATGTAGCCGGCGCTGACGATCAGGAGATCGCGGCCCTCGGTGAGCACCTCCATGCCGCCGAGTCGGAACTCGGTGTTCTCGTCGTAGAGGAACTCGACATCGGGACGATGCGTCCGCATGTAGCACATGCCCTCGTGCTCGGCCATCTGCAGCGTGAGTGCGTAGGCGGCGTAGCCGTCGGCGGGCTGGAGGACGTAGCAGCCCGGAGCACCGTTGTGATCGGCGACGCTGCCCAGGCTGCGGAACCATGCCACGTCGGGAAGCGACATCTGGCTGGGCCCGTCGGCGGCGAGGGAGATTCCCGAATGGGAACCGACGAACTTCATGTTCGCGCCGGAGTTCATCGCCATCTCGACCTGGTCGTAGGCTCGGGTGAGGAACTTGGCGAAGGTTGAGCAGAAGGGGATCTTGCCCGCGGCGGCCAATCCGAGACCGACGCTGACCATGTTCTGTTCGGCGATCTTGCATTCGAAGAAGCGATCGGAGATCTCCGCGTCGTCGCGGAACCACTGGGCGAACGTCGAGTTGCAGGTGTCGGCGTCGAGTGCGCAGACTCCGTTGTTGGCGTGTCCGAGCTCGCGCAGGGCGACACCGTAGGCACGTCGGGTGGCCAACTGACCGGATTCGAGCACCGAATCGAAACCGTAGTGCCGCAGAGCCTCGGGGAAGCTGAGGCAGTCGCGGACGACCGGCGCCGGGCGGGCTTCGATGGTGGGAGGATAGATCGCCAGATCGGCGCCCTCCATCGATCCGATGAGCGAGGCGCCCGTCGCGTCGAGTTCCTCGATGCACTGTTCCAGCGCTTCGCCGGCCGGAGGCTTTCCGTGCCAGCCGTCGCCCTGGATGCTCGGTGCCCCCCAGCCCTTGACGGTGCGTGCCACCACGGCCATCGGTCCGTGTCCGCCTTCGGTGAAGGCGTCGAATGCAGCCTTGATGGCGGCGGGATCATGTCCGTCGATGTCGAGGACATGGAATCCGGAGGCCTCGAGCCGTGCCCGGGTGCGATCCGGGCTCTGCTGACCGCTGACGGAACCGGCCTGCCCGTAGGCGTTGCAGTTGAAGATGGTCAGGACGTTGGACAGGTCGTGGTCCATGATGAAGTCGAGCGCTTCGGTGATCTGTCCTTCGCGGGACTCGCCGTCGCCGACGATGCAGAAGATCCGCTGATCGAGCCCGTCGAGGCGGGCGGCGAGACCGAGGCCCGCGGCCGAGGAGAGTCCCTGACCGAGCGAGCCCGTCGCCGCATCGAAGAAGGGGAATCCCTCGCGAGGATTCGGATGCCCGTCGAGCGGGGAGTCGGTGGCCCGGAACTCCTCGAGATCGGTCATGGTCGTCGGACGCCGTTCACCGTCGCCGCCGACGTGGGCACCGAGATCGGCGAACGCCGCGTAGACGATCGGTACGGCGTGCCCCTCGGAGAGGACGAGGCGGTCGGACGTCGGATAGCCGGGATCCTCCGGAACCCACCGCATCGAGTGGTACATGAGCACGGTCACGATCTGACCCAGGCTCATCGCGGTGGTCGGATGACCGCTGCCGGCATCGGCGCACATCTGGAGGGACAGGGTGTCGAGGCGGATGGCCTTGGAATGCACGGCTGCTTCAAACGACATGGTGGGCTCCTCTCCAGGGGGTGGCGTATCGATCGACGGACGGACCGGGCGGGGGGTCCGTTCGATGCTGTTGTTTCACCTCGAAAGAGGCGAAATTGCTTCGTATGACTGGAACTCCCGATCCGCTTGGAGAAAGGAGTATCCCATGGGGTCATCACGTCAGCAACCGCCCGGGGGCGGTTTCCCGAGATGGAATGCGCTTCCGTTGGATTTCACCGGATCCACCCCCTTGGTACACTTCACCCTGTCCCACGAACGTGAAAGGTGCTGTCCATGAAGGTGATCTGTGATCAATCCGCCCTGGCCGAAACACTCGGCATCATCGGGAGCGTGATCGCCAGCCGAACCCCGAATCCGGTCCTGACCTGCATCCGCCTGACCGCCGAGGACGGCCGACTGACGTTGGCCGCGACGGACGGAGACTGCGGCCTGCGGATGGTCATGGAGCAGGTGCAGGTCGACGAACCGGGCGAGACGCTCGTTCCCGCCGACAAGCTCAATCAGATCGTCCGGGAATGCCCGGATGCGACGGTCACCCTGGAGAACGACAAGCAGGCCCTGTTCATCCGCTCCGGCGAATCGATGTTCAAGATCTACGGCTTCGACCCGGCGGAAGCACCTCCCATCGGCGAGTTCGATCAGAACGCCGTCGACTGCGAGATCACCGCCGGCGCCCTGGTGGTGCTGATCAACCGGAGTCTCTTCGCAGCCGCCGACGAGCACTCCCGCTACGCGATCAACGGCGTCCTCGTGGAACGCACCGGCACCCTGCTGCGGATGGTGGCCACCGACGGCCGACGGCTGGCCGTGGCCACCGGCAGCACCAGCTCCGGCGAAGGCGAAGCCCGCTGCATCATCCCCAGCAAGGCGCTGTCGATCATGCGTCGGATCCTCCGCAACGACGCGGCCTTGGTCCGGATCTCCATGGAGGAGAACAAGGTGCATGTCCACGTCGACGACCCGGCCGGACAGGCGACGCTCACGAGCAGTCTCGTGGACGGGAAGTTCCCCCCCTTCGAGGATGTCATTCCCAAGGATCAGGACAAGCGGGTCACCTTCAACCGGCAGACGCTCTGGACCGCGGTCCGGCAGGCGGCCCTGCTGACGAACGAGGAGTCACGCAGCGTCCGTCTCCACTTCCAGGACTCGCAGCTGACGCTGACCAGCCACGCCCCCGAAATGGGCGAGGCGGAGGTGCACCTCGGAATCGAGGACTACTCCGGCGAGGAACTCGAGATCGGATTCAATCCGAACTACATCTCCGATGCACTCAAGGTCATCGATCAGGATCAGGTGGTGCTGGAACTGAAGGCCTCCAACAAGCCCGGCGTGCTTCGCACCGGCAAGGAGTTCACCTACGTCCTGATGCCGGTGAACCTGTCCTGAGCGAATCCGATTCAAGCGAAAAGAAGACGGGGCCCCCTTCGAACGGGGGCCCCGTTTCGCATTTCGTCCGGACAGCCGGTCAGGGAGTTCCGCCCCGGCGTCCGCCACCGCGTCGACCACCGCGTCGGGAACCGCCGTCGGCGTACTTCACACCGCAGCCCCAGGGGCGAACGGCACTGGGCGCGACCGTCTCGCCGGACGCGCTGCGCCGGGCCGCCTCGACGATGTAGTTCGTCGCCTCGGCGCCCTTGGTGAAATTGCGGTCGTCGGTGAACGCACCGGCGTAGATCAGCTTGCCGTCGGGATCGATGAGGTACATGTGCGGCGTGGTCCTCGCCTCGTACAGCCGACCGACGGTGCCGTCGTAGTCCATGAGGACGGGGATGTCCTTGTGTCCGTTCTCCTCGAGGAAGGTGTCGCTCTGGGAGATGACGAAGTCCTTGGGCTGATTGGCCGTGCTGTTGATGGTCAGGTAGACCGCATCGGGATCGATCTGCTTCATCTTCTTGATGGTGTCGGTGACCACACCTTCCTTGTAGATGTTGCGGCAGTAGGGGCAGCCCGGATTGAACCACTCGATGACGACGTAGCGACCCATGAAGTCGGACAGGTTGTGCACCTTGCCCTTGGTGTCCTTGAGGCTGAAGGCCGGGGCCTTCTTGCCCACCTCGGCCTTGGCGGGAGCGTCCTTCTTCTCCTTGGACGGGGCGGCCTCCGTCGCCGGAGGGGCCGTCTCCTTGGACGGCGCGATGCCGGGATTCGGATTCGATTCCTGGGCGAGGGCCAGGCCACCGGCGAACAGGCAGCCGGAGAGAACGGTTACGAGGCGGATATGCATTGGGAACTCCCTTGTCTTCGGTCAGTCGGTCCCGGCGTCGACCGCCGGGGGAACGGGCATCCTAATGTCGTACGAAGGATCCTGCGGTTTCATCCCGAAAACCAGCAGACCCTCGATCACGGGTTCGTTTCCGAGTGAATTCTCTGGTTCGAGGTCCACGGGGACCACGAGTTCGAATCCCGATGCATCCCCCCGGATGCTCGGTTCGCCGAGCACCACGCCGGGTACGTCGGCGGGGATGAATGCCGGGAGGCCGGCGGGATCGATCGGTCCCGAGATCACCAGTCGGTCCTTCGCGAAGGTGACCCGGGTGGACGGCCGCTCCGCGACGGGGGTGGGGATCCGGGCCGCGGCCCTCCGCATCGCCTCCGTCGGCACCGGTTTCACATGGTCGAGCAGCGAGACCCGGATGGTCGCGGTCGCACTGCCCATGAAACAGGCTTTTTTGCACGCCAACCACCGCGCCGAGACGACGAACTCGCCGGGCTCGGGCAACGGCGCCGTGTGGCGGAAGGGGATGATGAACGTCACCCGATCGGAGTACCCGTAGGTGGAACCCTCGGGTTCGTCGAAGACTTCGGGACGGGGCCATCGCATGCTTCCGATCTCGTAGCCCTCGGGCGCGTCGACCTCGATCTCGGTCGGCGCACCGCTGGCCCCGGGATGCTTCCAGTAGATGTGGTAGCCGTCGGGAATCTCGAGCGTGCACAGGAGCGTGTTCTCGTGACCGCGGGCCATCACGGACTGGCCGCTTGCGACCGTGAAGGCCAGGACGGGTGGACGCTCGGCCGGAGGCGCCGGTCGAAGACCCGGGACGCCGGGAATCCCCAGCGCGGTGAGAAGCAGCAGGAGGCAACGCATGCCCGATCCTTTCGCGCTCCCACGAATCACGGGGAGCCTCATACACTGTACTCGTCACCCCGCACGGAGGCCCACGCCAATGCACATTCGATGGCTCGTACCCGTCCTGTTCGCCTGTTCCCTCGTCACGGGCTGCACCAAGGAATACAGCGATGCGGATCTGGTCTTCGTCACCCCCGATGAGGGTAGGGCGCTCATGGGGAAGACGGAATCCTCGCTGTTCTCCGATCCGGTCGAGAACGTCTGGGTCGATCCCCGACGCAGCGAGTTCTACATCGCCGGGCACATTCCCGGTGCGATCAACATGCCCTTCAAGACCATCGCCACGGGCTGGATGGAGCTCGAGGCATACGGGGTGGTCGTCGTCTACGGACAGACCTACAACGATCCCCTCGCCGAGGCGATGAGCAAGACACTCATGGAATACGGCATCAAGGAGGTCCGGACCCTGCAGGGAGGGCTCGACGCCTGGACCCGCGCCGGATTCGAACTGCAGAAGGGTCGAAAGCCCTGAGCATCTCGATCGAACCAATCGACCTCCGGTACCTGGGCCTTCCCGGCGCCATCGCCTGCTGGCTGTGTCGCGGCGACGGGCGTGCAGTGCTCATCGAGGCCGGTCCGGCACGTTCGATGGAACAGTTGTCGTCGGGCCTGGCCGAACATGGTCTGGCGATCGAGGAGCTGGATGCATGTCTGGTCACGCACATCCATCTCGATCACGCCGGTGCCGCCGGCCATCTGGCGGAACGTGGTGTTCCGATCCACGTGCACGAGTTCGGTGTTCGGCACCTGGTGGATCCGTCGAAGCTGCTGTCCAGCGCGACGAGGATCTACGGGGCGGCGATGGACACATTGTGGGGCGAGACCATCCCCGCCCCCGAGGCCATGGTGCATCCCGTTCTGGATGGACAGGAACTGGTCTTCGGACCTCTTCGCTTCCGCGCCATCGAGACGCCCGGGCACGCCCGACATCATCATGTGTTCGAACTCGATCTCGGTGACGAATCGGTCTGCTTCAGCGGCGATGCCGCGGCCATGCTGCTGCCGAACACCGACTTCATCTCCATTCCGACCCCACCGCCGGAGTTCAATCTCCAGGCGTGGAAGGAGACCATCCACCGGCTTCGAAACGGCTCCTGGTCACGGCTGCATCTGACCCACGGAGGATCCGTCGAGGCATCCAGTGATCATCTGAGCCGCCTCGAAACGGAGTTGGAGGAGCAGGTCGAATGGATCCGGGCGTGGTCCGAGGAAGGCATCGATCGCCGAGAACTGCATTCTCGGTACCGTCAGGCCCTAATTGAGCGTGCACGGGCCTGTGAAATCGACGATCAAACCTTCGATTCCTACGCCTCAGAGCACCTTCTGGGGATGAATATCTCGGGTATTCAACGGTGGCTGGGTCAGCAGGAACAGGAATCCGACGGCTGAGCATCATTTCGCTTGCCCCACCCCATTTTCGAGCCTAATTTCAAGGGCTGGGATTTGGCATTCCATTGTCAGTCCATTGTTGACCAGAGGGGTTCCAATATCCCTGCACACACCCCGCGTCCAAGCGACGCAAGGAGAGAAGACCATGCTCACCCGAGCTATTGCTGGATGCGTCGTCACCGGACTCTGCCTCGTTGCGGCATCGAATCTGGACGTCAATCGGACCGCTGGACCGAACCAAAAGCAGATTGAACTTCGCGCCCAACTCAAGCCTGCGGAGTTCCCCACCCGATCGATGGGCATCCAGACCGAACGGATCGCGTCCGGTCTGTCCCGACCGGTGTACGTCGGTCACGCCCCGGGCGACGAGTCGAGGCTCTTCATCATCGAAGCCCGCTCCGGAAGCACCGGACGGATCCGGATCTACGATCTCAACACCGAAACGCTGCTGTCGACTCCCTACCTCTCGATCTCCGGCGTCAGCACGTCGAGCGAGCAGGGCGTGCTGGGCATGGCGTTCCACCCCAAATTCTACGACGGCAAGCCGTACATCTACGTGAACCTCACGGCGAGCAACGGGGACACCGTCATCCGGCGCTACACGGCCTCGGACAACGATCCGGACGCCCTCACCGCGAGCAGTTCCTCGGCCTACACCATTCTCACGTTCGATCAGCCCTATCCGAACCACAACGGAGGCTGGATCGGCTTCGGCGCGGATGGCTACCTGTACATCGCGACGGGCGACGGTGGTGGGGCCGGCGATACCGGCAACTACTCCCAGAACATCAACTCGCTGCTGGGCAAGATGCTCCGCATCGACATCGACAATGGCAGTCCCTACGCAAACCCCGCCGACAACGCGTTCATCAACGAACCCGGACGGGACGAGATCTGGTCGGTCGGCCTGCGGAACCCCTGGGCCTGCTCCTTCGACCGGCAGACCGGCGACCTGTGGATGGGCGACGTCGGCCAGTACCAGTGGGAGGAGATCAGCTTCGAACCCTTCGATGCCGATTCCGGTCGGAACTACGGCTGGCGATGCTACGAGGGCAACAACACCTTCAACACCAGCGGCTGCCCGTCCTCCTCGGAACTCACCTTCCCGATCTTCGAATACAACCACAACGGCGGTCGGTGCTCGATCACCGGCGGCTACGTCTACCGCGGCCAGGACATCCCCTGGCTGCAGGGCTACTACATCTACGGCGACTACTGCTCCAGCGACCAGTACGTGTTCGCCTACGACGCAGCCACCGATACCGTCAGCGGATTCCAGGAAGTGACCGACGAACTTCGTTCGTCGGTCAACGGCGGAAACGTCGGCAGCATCGCCCGCTACGGCGAGGACGCCCGAGGCGAACTGTACATCTGCGATCTGGGCGGCGAAGTCTTCCGGATCATCGCGGACACACCTCCGGCACCCACCGGCGTGTGCTGCTGGAACGATGCCTGCTACGTCGTCACGGAGAGCAGCTGCTCCAATGTGGGCGGCGACTACGGAGGCGACTTCACGACGTGCGGCGGCATCGACTGCGCAGCCCAGCCCTGCGACGGCGACGTCGACGAGGACGGATTCGTGAACGTGGCCGATCTCCTCAGCGTGATCGCCAACTGGAACGACCCGTACACCGTCGACGACCTGCTCACCGTCATCGCCAACTGGAACTCCGCATGCCCGTGAATCACGTGGGGGGGCCCTACTGATCACCATGTAACTCCATAGA
>CAJWBW010000017.1:0-12146 GCA_913020415.1 uncultured Phycisphaerae bacterium
CTACAGTGCACGGCTCGGGATCGCGGTGGGCGGTCCATTCCCCTCCTTCAGGAGACCTCCATGTCCAGGTTCACCCGTTTCGCACTCGTGCTCTGCACGGTCGCCCTCTCCGTGTTCGCCGGTCAGTCGGCCAACGCCTCGTCCCAGAAGATGGACGCGGACATGGCCCGACTTCTTCCCGAAGGGGCCGCCATCGTCGCCTACACCCCTTCGATGTCCAAGCTCACGTCCGAATTGAGCGACATCGTCAAGCAGTTCGACCAGCAGGCCGCCGGCATGCTCATGTTCATGGGGCCGCAGTCGCTGCTCAGCATGCAGCTCAAGACCACCCAGAAGGTGCGCAGCGACATGCCCGCTGCGATCGCGCTGACTCCCGGAGCGAACATCGGGGACACGCCCGAGATGACCATCATCTTCGCGGTCAACGGTGCGACCGCCGACAACGTCAAGGCGAACAGCAAGGACATGAAGATGGTCTTCCTGGAGGGCACCGACTGGGTCGCCATGACGACCGGCGCCGCCTACCAGCCGCGGTCCGCCGATCAGAAGGCGCCGTCCGTCGCCAGCAAGATGCTGTCGGGAATCCTGTCGGTGTCTATCGATCAGGCGATGTTCCGCACCAAGTACGGCAACGCCCTCGAGGAGCAGTTCTACGAAGCGCTGTCCGCGGGCAGTTCCGCCGCGGGCTCCGACGCGTCCGACCAGCGCATCCTCGACCTCAACAAGAAGATCGCCACGAAGCTCGTCAACGGGTTCGATCGCTGGGACATGAGCCTCAATCTCGATCCCCAGACCCCGGGCTGGACGGTGCAGTACACCCCCTCGAGCCCCGACTGCGTCCTGCAGCCCTCGTCCGACCTGGCGGTCGTCGCCGGGCATCTGGCCACCGAACTGCCCATGCAGATGGCGATGAGCACCGACGTGGCCGTCGACATGATCGACGTGGCCCGGATGTTCGTGTCCGCCGAAGGAACGGCCGTCGAGAAGTCGCTCTCGGAATACCTCGACTACGGAGTCGAGTTCCTCGATCAGGTGTCCGGCGGCATCGGCGTGTCCATGGGCATGTCCGGTGACGGCATGAGCCTCGTCCAGACCATGCGGGTGAAGGACGTCGCCAAGACCCTGTCCATCGTTGACGGACTGATGGAGTTCTTCAACAAGGCGAACTGGGGCATCACCTCCGAGGCCATTCCGGTCACGGTCGGCGCAAGCACCTCGCGGGCCTATCGACTCAAGTTCGACCTGGAACAGATGAAGAAGGCATTCCCCGCCGAGTTCAAGATGAGCGAGAACGCATCCAACACCCTCGCCGGGGGCATGATGCAGGCCGACGCCCAGATGGGTGAACTGCTCAATGCGATGCAGGGACCCGACGGAATGATCGTCCGCTTCATCTCCAAGGACGACTGGCTGGCCGTCGTGATCGGAGACGCCAAGCTTCTCGGCACGGCCCGACGCGCCCTGGCGATGGCCGGTGGATCCAACGCGGGCGTGGACCGCGCCCTCACCTCCACCGACGGCAGCCCCGTGATGGCCTCCTCGATGGATCTCCGCTCGGTCATGATCGGCATGGGGAAGTTCCTGGCGGCCCATCCCGGCCTCTCCAAGATGATGGAGGAGCAGGGCGTCGGTGCGATGCTGGCGAAGCTGCCGGCCTCGCCCGCCGCGATGGTCTACATGTCGTCCTCGTCCAGCGAGACCGCGACCCGGTTCACCACCATGCTGGATCTCAGCGGTGTCGCGGCCTTCAACAAGGACATGGATACCCTGATGGCGGAGCAGATGAAGAAGATGGAAGAGGCCCAGAAGGCCCAGAAGGCCAAGGAGAAGCAGGAGAAGGCGGGAACGCCCTGACTCCGACCGGCTTGAACGGTCTTGGTCAAGCGATAGAATGACCCGTCTTGAATCGAGAACCGAATGGGGATTGGTGTAACGGTAGCACGGCTGACTCTGAATCAGTTAGTCCAAGTTCGAATCTTGGATCCCCAGTTTCTCGTCTTGCATCTCTGAACGACGTGGCACGCCGAACCGGCGTCATATGCAATCCGGAGCACATCCATGGCGGAATACGTAACAGTCGATGGTTCGAAGGTCGGAGTACTCATGGGCAGCGCCTCGGACTGGCCGACCATGGAAAAGACCTCCCAGACCCTCGAGAAGCTCGGCATCGTCCATGAGTGCAATGTGATCTCCGCCCATCGCGCTCCGCGTCGTCTCGAATCGTACTGCTCGACGGCCGAGGAACGCGGATTGCAGGTGCTCATCTGTGCCGCCGGTGGTGCGGCTCATCTCGCCGGTGTCGCGGCTGCGCTGACTCATCTTCCGATTCTCGGTTGTCCCATGAACGCCTGGTCCACCGAAGGACTTGATTCACTGCTTTCCATGGCCCAGATGCCCAAGGGCATTCCGGTGGGAACGCTTGCCGTCGGATCCGCCGGGGCCATCAATGCGGCCATTCTGGCCGCCGAGATCATCGCGCTCTCCGACGCCACGGTTCGCGACGCCGTGCTCGCGTTCCGCGCCGATCAGTCGGCGGCGACCTTCGAACTGCCGGGTGCACCGGGGCACTAGGCCGATGGAGTTCGACCATCCTCCCGCCGATCCCGTTCCCCTCTGCGAGCAATGGTTCGCCGAGGCCTGGGACCGATCCGGCCTGCCCAACCCGAACGCCATGATGCTGGCCACCGTATCCTCGAAGGGGATTCCTTCGGCCCGTACGGTCCTGCTCAAGGGGTTCGATTCCCGGGGTGCGGTGTTCTACACCAACAGCGAGAGTCGTAAGGGGACGGAACTGCTGGAAAGCCGGCGGGCGGCCCTGCTCTTCCATTGGGATGCCATGGGACGGCAGATACGCATCGAGGGGGAGGTCGCTCGCGTCAGCGATGAGGAGTCCGACGCCTACTTCGCAAGTCGGCGTCGTGAAAGCCGTCTCGGCGCGTGGGCGAGTCAGCAGTCCCGGCCCTGTGCATCCCGAGCCGAACTCGAGTCCGCCTACCGTGATCAGGAACAGCGGTTCGAGGGCGAGGACGTTTCGCGTCCACCGCACTGGTTTGGTTTTCGTGTCGCCCTGGAGCACCTCGAGTTCTGGGAGGATGGCGACGCCAGACTGCACGATCGGGTGGTCTACGATCGACAGCCGGATGGCTCCTGGTCCGTGCAACGTCTGTGGCCCTGACGATCAGCCGTCCTGCTCCAGCATCCGGATTGCCTCACGAATCACCTCCTCCGGCAATACATCGCCGGATCGGGGTCGTTGCGGCTCGGGGGGTGGAATCGGGGTGGATGTCGTGTCCGGTTTCGGTTTCGGTTTCTGCGGAGGCTTCGCCAGTTCCGTGAACTCCGCGATGTCCTCCTCGTTGATGCCGAACGCGTCTCTCCATTCGTGGGCCGCCTTGCGGCTGATCCGATCCGGGATGGTGCCCGAGTCGGACCGGGGACGCTTCGCCGACGATCGATCGTGGTCGTGGATGATCGTGCGGAGAAACGCGGCCGAGGTCATCGTGTGGCATCGGCGCCGACGCGCGGCCTTGAGGATCCGCCGGTCCTCGCTGACCACCAGCAGTCGGGTAGGGGCGTCGCTGCGTTGGATCAACTCCTCGATGACGTCGTCGGCCTCACACCGGGGGCCCGAGTAGATGGTTCGGATTCCACCGGAATGCGGGACGTGACCACCCGGGGGCGAATTGCCGTCGCAGACCAGAAGGACCTGATTTCGCGCCCAGCGGCCTCGGGAGAGGGCCTGGACAAGCCCCGGAACATCCATCCCGGCCAGATCGGGGGGAAGGACCCCGGTCTTATGCAGGGCATTCATGGTGTCGACAATGACCTTCATGGCGTTTCGGGGGCGTAAATCATCATTTTTAGAACCTGCAGGGCTGTTTTTGCGGTTTGGGACTCCCATGGTACGTCCACGGGAGGAACCCCGTTGAAGCCATTTGTGGCTTGCAGTGAGGGGCCGGGTCGAGTCTAATACTCGGCTTCACCGATTAACGAGTTCGGAGTCCAAATTTCCATGGCAATCAGGATCAAATCACGGCAGGGCGAAAGCGTCAACCAGATGCTGCGCCGGTTCAAGAAGCTCTGCGAGAAGGAAGGCCTGACGAAGGACGTCAAGCGGAAGCAGTACTTCGAGAAGCCCTCGGAGCGTCGTCGTCGTGCCATGCGGAAGGCAATTGCCAGAGCGGCCCGATTCAACAGTCCGGCTCCCCCTCAGTCCAAGGGACGGGGCGGTCGAAGCGGTGGCAGCGGTGGCCCGAACCGGGGCCGTCCCGCTCGCTGATCGCGAACCTTGAAACAGGAACAGGCGTCGTGTGCATGACCCGTCTTGCTTCGCTTCGAGATGGAGAGCCGAATCGAAGCACCGGTGCCTGCAAACCAAAAAATCGCATTGAATACATCGCGCCTGCAGATCGGTCGCATCCGATGCAGGCATGCAGACGGAGTCGAGTCAGGCTCCACGAACGACGAGGAGTGATCTCGTGACGGCACTTCAACTGGCGGATATGCAGTCGGTCATCGACTACGCATGGGTCTGGTTCATGGCTCCCATCGGAGCTGTTCTCGCACTGCTCTTTGCCTTCGGTTTCAGCCGCAGCGTCATGAGCAAGAGCGAGGGCGAGCCCGAGATGGTTCGAATCGCCGAGGCCGTCCGGCAGGGCGCCATGGCGTATCTGGTCCGCCAGTACAAGGTCGTCTTCATGGTCTTCTTCGCCCTCGTGGCGGTCCTGCTGGTCCTGGGCCTGCTGGACATCCAGCCGCTCTGGACGGCGGCCGGTGTCCCCATCGCCGGTCTGTTCTCCGGCCTGTGCGGTTGGTTCGGCATGAAGATGGCGACCAATGCATCGGCCCGCACGACCTGGGCGGCCAAGCAGTCCCTCAACGACGGTTTGACCGTGGCCTTCCGTTCCGGAGCCGTCATGGGCCTCGTCGTCGTGGGCTTCGCCCTCCTCGACGCCAGTGCCTGGTTCTTCCTCTGGAACGAGGTCATTCCGAACTCCGGCCTCGAGGAGGTCACCGCCATCATGCTGACCTACGGCATGGGTGCCTCCACGCAGGCGCTCTTCGCCCGCGTCGGTGGCGGCATCTACACCAAGGCCGCGGACGTTGGCGCCGACCTGGTCGGCAAGGTCGAAGCCGGCATCCCCGAGGACGACCCGCGAAACCCCGCCGCCATTGCCGACAACGTCGGTGACAACGTGGGCGACGTCGCCGGCATGGGTGCCGACCTCTACGAGTCGTACTACGGTTCGATCCTCGCCTCGATGGCGCTGGGCGCCACGGCAGCACTGTCAGGTGCATTCGGAGACATGACCGAGCAGATGGCCTACATCCTCGCGTCGGCTCCGATGGCCCTCGCAGGACTCGGCATCGTGTGCTCGTTGCTGGGCGTCTTCGTGGTGCGAGCCAAGGAGGGTGCGTCCTTCAGCCAGCTGCTCAAGGGACTGCACATGGGTGTCTGGTTCGCTTCGGCCCTGGTGGCCGTGGGCGCCGGCGTCCTGTTCTGGCTGCTGCTCAAGGATCCCGCGATTGCCGTGTACTACGCCTGGTGGCAGCCGACCCTGGCCATCGCCACCGGCCTGTCCGCGGGACTCATCATCGCGTTCGCGACCGAGTACTACACCTCGTACGAACACGCTCCGACCCAGCGGATCGCCGAACAGACCCAGACCGGGCATGCAACGGTGATCATCGCGGGCATCGCCGAGGGCATGAAGTCCACCTGGGCTCCCCTCGTCGTGATCGTGGCGGCCATCCTGCTCGCCTTCGGCTTCAGCGGTGGCAACGAGAACTTCCTGCTCGGCCTCTACGGCGTCGGCATCGCCGCCGTCGGCATGCTCAGCACGCTCGGCATCACCCTGGCCACGGACGCCTACGGTCCGATCGCCGACAACGCCGGCGGCAACGCCGAGATGACGGGACAGCCTCCGTTCGTCCGCGAGCGGACCGACATGCTCGATTCGCTCGGCAACACCACCGCCGCCACGGGCAAGGGCTTCGCAATCGGATCCGCCGCCCTCACGGCGCTGGCTCTGCTCGCGGCGTACGCCATCGTCGTCAACGTGGCTCTGGTCAAGAAGCACACCGTCAACCAGTGGGACACCCCGTTGGCCCAGGTCGGTGGTGCGGACTACGACGTCTCCGGCGTCTCGACGTTCAAGGCCAGCCGTCCGGATGACGGCGAGACCGTGACCCTGCATCTTCGCAACATGGGACAGGGCGAGTTCCGCCTCGTCGCCGAGTCCGGCGGCACCATGTCCGCCGGCGGTGCACTGATGCTCGGTTCGCGCGGTGTGGTCACCGGCTTCGGTGACATCTGTCCGCAGGGGTCGGACATCGACGCCACGGGAACGTGGGACGCACGAAACGGCTCCTACAGCGCGTCGGCTTCGGCGAACGGTGAGACCTACAAGTTCACTCTCGTCCCCACCGATCTCGCCACCCTGCAGCACATGGCGGCGTTCTACGACATCTCGATCATGAACCCCCGGGTGCTCGGTGGCCTCTTCCTCGGCGTCATGCTGGCCTTCGTCTTCTGTGCGATGACCATGAACGCCGTGGGTCGTGCCGCCTACCGCATGATGAACGAGTGCCGCCGGCAGTTCGGTCTCATGCGGGACAAGTTCCGTGCCGACGGCATGAGCGACGAGGACGTCTCCGATCCGATGAAGTGGCCCACCCGCACCAGCATCAACGGTGTCGAATACCCCGACTACCAGGAGTGCGTTTCGATCTCGACCGCGGGCGCCCAGCGGGAGATGGTGGTTCCGGCACTGCTGGCGATCATCACTCCCATCCTCGTGGGACTCGTCCTTGGAGTCGGTGGTGTCATGGGCCTGCTCGTCGGTGGCCTGACCAGCGGTTTCGCCGTGGCCATCTACATGGCCAACGCGGGTGGAGCCTGGGACAACGCCAAGAAGTACATCGAGGCGGGACACCATGGCGGCAAGGGATCCGATGGCCACAAGGCATCGGTGACCGGTGATACGGTCGGCGACCCCTTCAAGGACACCTCCGGTCCCTCGCTGAACATCCTGATCAAGCTCATCGCCGTGGTTTCGGTCGTGTTCGCCGGCCTCGTGGTCCACTTCGGACCTACGGTCCAGGCGGCACTCGGTCTGGGCTGATGCAGTTCGTCGATGTCTGAACTCGGATCGAGCAGCATGGAGCAGACGGGCAAGCCGGGCGACTCTTCCCTGGACTTCGCAGTGGAGGCTGCGCGCCTGCTCGAGGATCGACACTGCACGGACATCCGTCTGCTCGATCTTCGCGGGATCAGTCAGGTCTGCGATTTCATTCTGATCGGTTCCGGCACCAGTGATCGTCAGATGCGTTCGGTCGCGGATGAGGTCAGCACCCTCGGCAAGGAGCGTGGGGCATCGAAGTTCAGGACGAACAACGATCCGGCCTCGACCTGGATCATCGTGGACTTCGTCGATCTCGTGGTGCATCTCTTCGAGCCGAGCCGTCGGGCCTACTACGACCTCGAGGATCTCTGGTCCGATGCGGCCGACATGGAGTTCACGCGCTGACTGCGTCGGGGCCCTGTGTTCCGAGCCGCGGCTGGGAGGCCGTCGCCATGACCATGTTCCATTGGAAGCCGATGCCATGAGTGCCGGGTTGTCCCGCACGCGCGATCTCGAACCCGGAGACTGGGGCATCGAGATGGATTCCCTCCCTCCGGCGGAGCAGGGGCGGATCGATCCGCGCGGCTGGTTCGGGGACGCTTCCCGTCCGTTCGAGTTGGAGATCGGATCCGGCAAGGGGACCTTTCTCGTCCAGCAGGGGCGTGAGCAGGTCACCACCAACTTCCTCGGCATCGAATGGGCCGCCGGCTACGCCCACCATGCCGCCGATCGGGCCCGACGGCATGGATTGGACAACGTTCGTGTGCTGCACGGCAATGCCGTCGAGTTCGTGACGCACTGGTGTCCCGACGGATTCGTCGACGCGGTGCACCTCTACTTCTCGGACCCGTGGCCGAAGAAGCGTCACCACAAGCGGCGTGTCGTGCAGGATCAGACGTTGGCCCAGTTCCACCGGATTCTTGTCGCCGGGGGAATGCTTCGCATCGTCACCGACCATCCGGAACTCTGGGAGTGGTACGAGGAGCATGCGGAACGCAACACGAGCCTCTTCGATCGTCGTGAGTACCGTCCTCCTTCATCGGCCGGCGACGGTGAGTTCGTGGGGACGAACTACGAACGGAAATTCGCCACGGAAGGTCGCCCGTTCCATGCGATGACCCTGCACAAGGTCGGTGGCTGATGCATCGGCCCGGAACCGATCCCCGGAATGTGCAGCCCGATGACATCCTCTGTGATTCCCGTCATCGTGCGACCCGGGCTCAGGACATTCCGTCGATCGAAGGGCGCCACGGAAGCATCGTCTCCTCGGACTGTCCGGCGCGCGCCTGGACGGAAGTGGTCGAGCGGCAGGCGGGACGAGTGAGTTCGCCTCATCCCATCAGGGACGGCGCTTCGCGCGGCGTGAAGGAGATCGGCAGGGCGACACTGAACGTCGCGCCCGCTCCCGGCGTGGATTCGAGGGTGACTTCGGCGTTCAGCAGCTCAGCCAGTTCTCGGCAGATGGCCAATCCAAGTCCGGTGCCCGTGAACTCGCGGGTGTGGCTGGCGTCGGCCTGACGGAACTTCTCGAAGATCAGATCCTGCATGTCCGCCGCTACACCGGGTCCGGAGTCGATGACCGACAGCCGGAGCACGTCGAGCCGTTCGCCCTCCAGCGCCGCGGAGAGGACCACCGATCCCTCGCGGGGCGTGAACTTGATTGCATTCGACAGGAAGTTGTAGAGGATCTGCTGCAATTTCCCGGGATCGGTTTCGACCACCGGCAGCGGCTCGGTTCCTTCCGTCTGCAGCCGGATGGCCTTGTTGCGGGCCTGTGGCGTCATGATGTTGACCAGACCGTCGATGAGGTCGTGGATGTTGGTGGGCTCCACGTTGACCTCCATTCGTCCCGCCTCGATCTTGGCCATGTCGAGCAGATCGTTGATCAGTTCCAGCAGCGACCGACCGCTGGTGAGGATGTTGGAGATGAACCTGGACTGCTTCGAATCCGTCCCGCCCTCGGCGTCGGCGAGCAGTTCGGCGAATCCGATGATCGAGTTCAGCGGAGTCCGCAGTTCGTGACTGACATTCGCCAGGAACTCGGTCTTGAACTTCGTCGATTCCCACAGGCCCACATTCGCCTCCGCCAGTTCCGCGACCTTGAGGTCGAGGCTCTCGTTCATTCGACGCAGTCTGGACTGGGTCTCCTCGAGCTGGTCGAGCATTCCGTTGAAGTTCTCGGAGAGTTCCTCGAATTCGTCGCCGGTCCGGAGATTCGATCGGGCCTGGATGTCGCCGATCTTGACCCGCTCCGCGGTGTCACGCAGTCGTCGTACCGGAGAGAAGATCAGCTTGGTCAGGATGAAGTAGAAGACGACGACGGCGAGCAGGCCAGCGATCAGTCCGGTGATCACGATGTAGGTCCGGCTCAGCTGCAGCTGATTTTCGCCGAACTGCGTCGTGCGGCGCACCACGAGGATGGCTTTCAGTTCGTCCGCCACGCCGGGCTCCACGGCTCCGGCGGAGAAGTCGGTCACGGAATCGATGCGTAGTGATCTCAGCATCGAGGCCCGGATGGGTCGTGCGTAGATGAAGATCTCGTTGGCCCCGTCCTGAAGCGGTTGGGTGTAGTTGAGGACCTCCGGATCGTCCAGAAAGGCATCGACCGCACGCGTGTCGAATCCTCCGTCGTCGTCTCGATCGATGTCCTCCACCCACTTGAACGTGATCTGTAGGCCTCTGGAATCCTCCGTCGGTCGATCGACCGTCGCGGCGACGTCGTCGCCGGGCAGCCTGGCTTCGAGCCATGCATTGGCGATCTGGGACGCGACCTCCAACTGGTATTCACGCACCATCGTGTAGGTCCTGATCCATGGGACGGAGAGGGCTCCGATCAGGATCAGCACGATCGCGCACCCGAAGACGATCAGGCACTTGTTGGCCAGACTGATGCGTCGAGATTCGCTGGATTGCTCCGAGGCCATGTGGTTCAGCTCATTCCGGAGAAAGGAGAGGTCGCCTCACCCATGGTACTCCCCCGAAGGCGGGATTGATTTCCGCACCCGATCCTGAATCATGGCATCGGCCCCGGGAAGCAGCCGACGCACCATGGCTGCATCGAACCGGGCACGTTCCGGTGGATCCTCCAGTTCCAGCAGCAGGTCGACCACCACGGCGGCGACGCGCTGCGGCGCGACGGTGCCGTCGGGTGCCCAGTGGTCGTAGTCGGCCCAGGAGAGCGCCAGCTCGATCGACTGTTCTGGGCCGTCGGGGACGGCGGCCCGGCATGCAAAGCACCATCCGGCGTCCGTCTCCGTCTCCCGATCGATTGAAACCGTGCCCATGAGGATTCCTTCCGCATGCTTCGAGTCTCGATTACAGTATCAGGTTCAACGGCATGAACTTCTTCCTCGAGACAATGCGAATGGGCCTGTGGAACCTCCGGTTGCACCTGCTCCGATCATGTCTGACCAGCCTCGGGATCATTCTGGGCGTGGCGGCGGTCATTCTGATGGTGTCCATCGGTGAAGGGAACAAGCAGGCGGCGCTGCGTGACATTCAGGAACTCGGCGCCAACAACATCATCGTCCGCTCGCAGCGTCCACCCGAGTCGACCTCGGTCGGCTCGCAGCGTCGATCCTTTCTCGCGAAATACGGCCTGCTCGACGAGGACCTCTCTCGAATCCACACTTTCATCCCCGACGCTCAGCAGGTGATCCCGCTCAAGACGGTGGGGTCCGAAGTATCGTACGAGCACCAGCGAATCACGAGTCAGAGCTACGGGACACTGCCGGAATTGAGCGAGGTGCTCAATCTTCAGGTCGCCGAAGGTCGGTATCTTTCCAGCCAGGACCAGGAACTTCGTCGTCCGGTCGCGGTGATCGGGCATCGTGTCGCCGAGCAGTTCTTCCGGTTGGAGAATCCGATCGGCAAGGAGATACGGATTGATCGTCGGGTGTTCACCGTGGTCGGGGTGCTCGGGCCCGTCGGTCTGTCCGGTGGGGCCGGTGGAGCGCTCGTCGGTCGCGATCTCAATCTCGACGTCCACATTCCTCTGGAAACGGCGGAATCCGAGTTCGGTGACGTGGTGGTTCGGCGGGTTTCAGGGTCCTTCTCCGGCGAGCAGGTGCGGTATTCGGAGATCTACGTGACGGTCGACTCCTCCGAGGACGTCATTGCGACTTCGGAGCGGATCCAGAAGATCATGGATGCGTCGCACGCTGAACGTGGCGATGTCGAACTCATCGTCCCCTGGGAACTGCTGGAGAACGTGAAGCGGACGACCTTTGCGATGAATCTGCTGCTCACGTCGATCGCGGCGATCAGCCTGCTGGTCGGCGGCATCGGCATCATGAACATCATGCTGGCCTCGGTCATCGAGCGGACCCGTGAGATCGGCATCCGCCGGGCCCTCGGTGCGACCCGAAAGCACATCGTGTCCCAGTTTCTCGTCGAAACGGGAACCTTGTCCGCAGTCGGAGGTCTGCTGGGGATCCTGCTTGGAGTCAGTCTCTCTCTGGCGGTGGCTCGCGTGCTTCCATGGCTGCTTCAGCAGCCGGCCTTCAAGAGCATGATCGAGACCGACATCGCCTTCGAGACGCAGATCACACCGTGGTCGATCATCGTCTCGTTCCTGGTGGCATCGATGACTGGTCTGGTGTTCGGAATCTACCCGGCCATCGTGGCGTCGAAGCAGGATCCGATCGTCGCGCTCCGCCACGAGTAGCGCTACGGTGCTGCGGGGGGGGTGTCCCGGGGCGCCGCGTTCTGCTCTCGAAGCCGCTCGGACAGCGGAACGGAAACGAAGACATTCGACTGCTGGTACGACAGGGTGCGTCGGCCGCCGCTGCCGGCGGGTGGAACCGGCCGGAAGTCGTAGCCGTCCAACTGTCGTTGGATGAAGTCTGGGGCGCGGATGATGAGATTGCCGCGGTAGGACTCGATCGTGGCCCACTCGCCACCGTTGCGACGCCACGCTTCCGGTTCGACGAAGGTCGTGATGAGGGTGATCAACTCTTCGATCCGATCCGCTCGTTCGGTCGGTGCCAGCGAGCCGCCGCCGCCGCCCAT
Organism: uncultured Phycisphaerae bacterium; assembly: GCA_913020415.1. GTDB lineage: Bacteria > Planctomycetota > Phycisphaerae > Phycisphaerales > SM1A02 > UBA854. The sequence goes on from CAJWBW010000017.1 coordinate 12,135, forward strand.
GCCGCCGCCGCC
>CAJWBW010000018.1:0-11602 GCA_913020415.1 uncultured Phycisphaerae bacterium
GAGGTGCTGGTGGGAGTAAAATCCCGTGGAGGTTCGAGTCCTCTCTCGCGCATTGACCGGCCCTGCAGGGGTTCCCTGCGGGGCCGTTTCGTTAGCATGCAGGCATCGATGGCTACAAAACCGTCCAACAACGAACCCGTGATCGAGAACCGGAAAGCCCGGCACCTCTACACCATCACGGACACCCTCGAGTGCGGCATCAAGCTGCTGGGGACGGAGATCAAGTCGGTCCGCAGCGGCCAGGTCTCACTCGCCGAGGGATACGTGAAGGCGACCGAACAACCGCTTGCCCTGTCTCTGCATGGGGTGCACGTCGCGGAGTACCCCCCGGCGGGCCCCCATCGTCAGCACGATCCGATCCGGGTACGGATCCTGCTTGCGCACCGTCGTGAAATTCGCAAGTGGGCCATCGCAGCCCGAAGCCGGGGCTGCACGATCGTCCCCTTGAAGATGTACTTCGTGGATGGACGTGCGAAACTGCTCATCGGACTCGGAACGGGCAAGAAGGCGAAGGACAAGCGACAGGATCTCAAGGCCAAGGAAGCGAAGCGTGAGATCGAGCGCGCACTCAAGAAGCGCTGATCAGGCCGCCGAGGACACCATCGCGCCCCCCCGGGCCCGGACGAACACCCGATTGGCACCATCGCATGCGGCCTTGGCCGCATACATCGCCTCGTCGGCGTGACGGACCAGATCCTCCGCGGATCCGGGATTGGACAGATCCCGGTGTCCCACGCCGATGGACAATCCCACCGTGACGGCATGCAGATCGAGTCCGGCGATCCGATCCATGAACGCGTTCGAAATGCGGTCGGCCACGTGCATCGCGGCATCCAGGTCGGTGTGCGGCATCAGGATGCAGAACTCATCGCCACCGTAGCGGGCCGCAACGTCGATCTCACGGCAGTTCCGCTCGATCACCTCGCCCACGACCCGCAGGAGATCGTCTCCACGCTGATGACCGAGACGATCGTTGAGCTGCTTGAAGCCGTCGAGGTCGATCATGATGAACGCCATCGAAAGGTCATGACGCTCGGCCTCGGCCCACCGCCCTTCGAGCATGAGATTCAACCACCGGCGGTTGCTCAGACCGGTCAGTTCATCGGTCCGTGCGGTGACCTCCAGCTGCCGGATGGTCTTTTCGAGTTTGCGGTTGAGGATGGCGAGATCCGCCATGGATCGCCCGAGATCCTCCTGGAGACCTTCGTTCTCGTCACGGAGTTGCCGATGCACGAACGCCTTTTCCACCGCCAGCGGAACGGCGACCGTTTCGTGCCCGGTCAGGAGAATGAACTCCGCGGCTCCCCCCCGGATGGCATCCACGGCCATGGAGGCATCGGCTTCCACTCCGGTCATGATCACGGGGGTGTCCGGCGACGTACCCTGCATGAACACGAGCACATCGAGACCGCAGGCGTCGGGCAGCACCGAAGCGGTGATCACCACATCGAACCGATCCATCGGGAGTTCATGCATCGCCTGCAGCGAGTCCACCACGAGGCAGACCGACGAGGACGTACGGTGGACGACGTCGACGAGAGAATCCCTGATCCGGTCGGCAGTGACCCGATCCGGTTCGATCAACAGCACCCGCAGGCCGGACGCGGTCGGTCTCGTTGGAATCTTTGCTTCCATCGCTGAACAGAACTCCCCGTTGGATCCCGAAGCAGGATCCGCCCCTTCAACGTCGAAAGATCACCCGCTTCATTCAAGCGGGATCGCCAACCACGTCGGGGATGGGGCAACGGCCCGGCCTTCGAGACCGCAGAGGCCGCACAGATGGAACTTCACGCATTCCAGAGGACCCGGATGGCTTCCAGGGCCTCCTCCGAGTCCAGGGTGGCAAATCCGTCCCGCACCACGAACAGCGGCAGCCCACGGGCTTCCGGGCGGCGGCCCTCGATGCAGTCCATGGCGATGCCCACGAACTGGTCCATGGGAATCTCCGCGCCCTCAGGCAGTTCGATGTCTCCCAGCACACTACGGAGCATCGGTGTGTCGATGCAGCCTGCGGCGAGGGAATACGCCTCGATGCCCGCCTCCGCGGCCTGTGATTCGACGTGCACGGAACGGGTCAAGCCCTCGATGGCCGACTTGCTGATGCCGTAGGCCCCGGCACCCGGAAACGGATCGATCGAGGCGAGGGAGGACATGTTGAGCACCACTCCGCGTGGCGCATCGGCCAGCGCGGACCAGGCTTCTCGAACGAGGATCGCGGGTGCGATCGTATTGATCGCCAGGGTCCGCTGCAGGGATCCCAGCGACATCTCATGCAGCGGAGCGATGTCGAAGATGCCCGCGATGTTCAGCAGCACGTCGAGACGGCCGAACTCCCCGATCACCTCGGGAACCACGCGGGCCGTCTCCTCCGGATCATGCAAATCGACGCACCGTCTCATCACCCGGCACGAATCGCCGAGTTCTCGGGCCAGGGCATCGAGTTCCTCGGTGCGCCGGGCGGCCACCGCGAGATCGAAGCCCCGCTCCGCAAGGCCGAGCGCGCAGGCCCGGCCGACTCCCGACGAGGCTCCGGTGACGAGGGCGACTGGTCGTGACACGGTTCGACTCCTGAACAGGATCAGCCGATGATCCTGGCGATGTCATTGTAGAACGTCACCACGAAGGCCGTCGCGATGAGGAGCAGTCCGACCAGGGCCGCTCCATTCTGGAATCCGACCGAAGGCGGCCGACCCTTGAACGCCTCGTAGACGAGGTAGAGGAAGAGTCCGCCGTCGACGATGGGAAGCGGCAGGAAGTTGATCACCGCCAGGTTGACACTGATCAATCCAAGGAAGAACAGGAGATAGCTGAATCCCCGGTCCGCGACCTTCGATCCGATGTGGACGATCCCCACCGGCCCCTGCAGGTGCTCGACCTTGACCGTTCCTCGGAACAGCCGATCGATCGTCAGATAGGTCAGGACGGCGAAGGACGCCGTCTCCTGAATGCCCATGGAGACGGCTTGCAGGGGGTCCCCGTTGGCATGGCGCAGGACGAACAGGGGCTCGAAGACGAAATACGGCAGGGATGGCTGCCAGGCCAACGCCCTGACCTCATCCGTCCAGACCGCGTCGACCGGGATACGGACGGTCCTGCGATCGACGTTGGTGGTCGGCAGCAGTACGGTGACCTCGAGCTCCCCCGCTCCGTCGCGGCCGTGCACCGCACGCCAGATCCCTCGCCAGTCGTCGACCGGAAGTCCATTGATCGATTCGATCCGTGATCCTCCCAGCAGTCCCAGCGACGCCACCGGCGTCTTGACCGCGGAAGGCGATGAATCCTCCCGGCCTTCCGATTGGACCACCTCCATCGGTTGGGAGAATCGAGGCTCGTCCCAGGCGTAGGTCGGTGTCACCCCCATCAGGGGTCTGGGATCGAAGATGCCCGACTCCTCGATCCGCGCCGTCACCGAGACCGGTTCGCCGTCGCGGAGGATCGTCATGTCGACCGCACCCGCACCGTGCTCGACGATGAACTCGCGGAACGTCCGCATTCGGGGAGCCTGATGGTTGCCGATGCGCAGCACGATGTCGCCCGGCTGCAGGATGCCCTGATTGGGACTTCCCGCCGTCACGGAACTCAACCGGACCATGGGGACGAGTCCGAGCAATCCTTCCTCGTATCCGACGATCGACGTACTCGTCGCATCGGTATAGCGAAGCTGCTGCCACTGGGGGACGGGGTCCAGGGAAGCGACGACTGTCCGATCCGCCCCGCGTCCGGTCTCGTCCGCCGCCACCCAGGTGGTCTCGAGTGCGTCGCCGCCACGACCGTCGCTCAGGGCGGCGTAGGAGTCGTAGTTCCAGACCGGTTCGCCGTCGACCGCCGTCAAGGTCATGCCGGGCTCGACTCCCTGCTTCGCAAGGCCCGCACGATCCAGCACCGAATCGACGATGGGCATCTCGTCGACCACCAGCAGGCGGGTCGAAGATGCCGGCATCACGCCGATCCCCATCAGCCTCGAGGTGGGATCGACCCGGGGTCGCACGGTGAACTGCAGCGGCTCGGACCGACCCTCGCGTTCGACCCGTACGGTCATGTCCACATCGGGACGTCCCATGGCCGTTTCGATCTGGATGTCGCCGAAGGTCTCGATTCCATGACCGTCGATGTCGACGACCCGATCTCCGGATCGCAGTCCGACCGACCCGTCGGAGGCCACGGCGGTTGCGGCCGGCGATCCCGGAACCACCTGTCCGATGATCGGCGACTCGAAGCGGACCCCGATCGTGAAGGCGATCACGAAAAGCAGACCGGCGAACAGGAGGTTCATCACCACACCGGCGCTGATGACCACCATGCGATGTCGAATCGGACGGACGTTGAAGCTTCGCCGGTTGTCGCTGGTCGCAGCGGGCTTCACATCGTCCTGCCCCAGCATCCGCACGAAGCCCCCCAGCGGCAGCCACCGCAGCGAGTACTCCGTCTCGCCGAGTCCGGCGTCGCGGAGTTCGTCGTCGGAGAGTTCGCCGGGCAGCTGACCGGTTCGTCGACGCACCGCCTCGTAGGTGGAACCGAGGCGGAACCCGATCCCCTTCCTCCAGGAGCAGATGGGAGGCCCGAATCCGATCGAGAAGCCCTCGGTGCGGACCCCGGCCCATTTCGCGGCGAGGAAGTGACCGAGTTCGTGCACGAAGATGAGCACGCCGAACCCGACCATGATCAGCAAGATGTTGAAGCCTGACGTCAGCAGTTCCATGGCCTGTCCACTCTCGTTCGGTCAGCGATCGATCGACGAAACGGTCCTACGGTCCATCGTATCCAGTACGTCGCGGACAAAGGCGCGGGTTGCGGCATCATCTTCCAGCACCACCTCGAGCCGATCGGCGTCCCGGGCTGGAATCTCGCGAAGCCCCCGCTCCACCAGGTCGAAGATGCCGCCGAAATCGATCCGCTGCTCCAGGAAGGCCTGGACCGCGACCTCGTTGGCGGCATTGAAGATGGCACCAGACGTCCCCCCCGTCCGGACCACGTCCATCGCCATGCGGACGGATGGGAAGGTCCGGTCGTCCAGCGATTCGAACTCAAGATTCCGCATCGAGGCCCAGTCCAGGTTCGGGCCGCAGCCTTCGACCCGATCGGGCCAGGTGAGGGCGTACTGGATCGGTGTCTTCATGTCGGGCGGACCGCACTGGGCCAGCACCGATCCATCCACGTACTCGACGAAGCTGTGCACGATCGACTGGGGATGCACGATCACCTCGATCTGCTCCGCGGGCAGACCGAAAAGCCAGTGGGCCTCGATCACCTCGAGTCCCTTGTTCATCATCGAGGCCGAATCGATCGTGATCTTGCGGCCCATCGTCCAGGTCGGATGTGCCAACGCCTCCTCGACACCCGCCGAGCGGATCCGGGCGGCGTCCCAGGTGCGGAACGGACCGCCGGACGCGGTGATCACGAGCCGTCGAATCTCCTCGCGGGACCGGCTGCTTCGCAGACACTGGGCGATGGCGGAGTGTTCCGAATCGACCGGAAGCAGTTGGACGCCATGCTCCTCGAGCAGCGGCATGACCAGGGCACCACCGGCCACCAGGGTCTCCTTGTTGGCCAAGGCGACATCGCATCCGAGCGTGATCGCGGTCAGCACGGCCTCGAGGCCTGCGGCACCGACGATCGCCGCCACCAGCAGATCACCGGGACGGGCAACCGCTTCGACCAGCTGCACGGCGGCGTTCGCACCGGTATACACGGTGCGGTCCCCCACGGCTTCGGCCGCCTGCTCGTCGCAGATCGCCACGTGCTCGACGCCGAATTCGACCGCCTGCGCACGCAGCACGTCCGCCTGACGGGCGACGGCGAGACCGACGACTTCGAAGCGGGTGTGGTCACGATTCAGATGACGAATCACCTCGAGCGAACTGATCCCGATCGAGCCGGTGGAACCGAGCAGGATGACCCGGCGAGGTTCGCTCACGCACCCTGCTCCTTGGCGGCGTCGACTTCGGACTTGGAGACACCGCGACGACTGGCTCCGTAGAGCGTCCGTCGCTTGGGCTTCGGGGGCTCCGAGGGCTCGGGGGCCGGCGACGGAGCGGATTCGACGGCGGCCACGTCGGCGGCCTCGTCGCCATCACCTGCGTTCGCCTCGCCGGACGACTTGCGGCCGCGGCCGCGGCCGCGGGACCCGCGGCGGGTTCGCTTGCGTTCCGGCTTGTCCTCCGAGTCGGCCTCCGACGACGAATCTCCGGAGTCCTCCGTACCGTCGACGGCGGCCTCACCTTCGCCCTGGGAACTCTTCCGTCGACGAGACCGTCGACGACGCTTCTTGCGGGGAGCGTCCTCCGAGGACTCCTCGTCCTCCGTGGACGCGGCCTCCGTCTCCTTGGACTCGCCGTCGCCCCGGGATCCCCGACGACGCCGACGCCTCCGACGGCGTTTGGTCGGCTGCTCCTCGGCGTCACCATCCTGATCCGACTTGTCATCCGAGGCCTCGGTGGGCGGGTCGGCCGGCGGGACGAACCATCCCGCGATGACGGTGGCCTGTTCCGGCGTCACCATCGACATGTGGTTCTTGATCACCCAGTCGCCGACGACGTCTTCTTCGCATTCCGCGATTCGGCTGAGGATCTCCTTCGAGTCCGTCTCGATCTTCTTCGCCAGCACGTACAGTCGCGCGGGAGCATCGATCGGCGGCTCGACTTCGGGCTTCGATTCGGCCTTGCGACCCCGGCCCCGGCGACCACGGGAACGACGTCGCCGCTTGCGACGAGCCCCCTCGCCGGCCTCCTCCTCCTCCTCTCCGAAGTCGACGACCTCCAGGTCCTCGGCGTCCGCCTCCTCGTCGAGTTCCTCGAGTTCCTTCATCAACTCGCCGGACAATGCGATCGCCGCCGCATCGGCGGGCGGCGCGGTGCGCCGGCGACGCCGGCGACGGCGTGATCCGGTACCGGATTCCGTGGATTCTTCGCCATCGGGCTGCCCTTCCTCCGCGGCCAGTTCCTCGATGGTGGGCACCGCGGGCTTGACCAGCTTGTCGAGTTCGAGATCGGTGTTCGTCGAGTCGTAGGCGTAGAAACTGACGCGATCCGCCGCGATGGTCTCGCTGACGCGGACGTCGACCTGCTTTTCCATCTGCTCTTCGAGGATGGTCAGATGTCGGCGTCGGGTCGACAGCAGCACCGAGGCCACCTTCGAGGAGACGACCACTTCGACACGGGCAACGTCGCGGTGCTGAAGGAGGTACCCGACCTGACGGACCACATCCGTCGCCACCGAGTCCGGAGCCTGGATCTCTCCCTGCCCCTCGCAACCGGGACAACCGATGAAGTGGCTCATCCGCATGCTCGGACGCATTCGCTGGCGGGTCATTTCGAGAATCCCGAACTCGCTGATCTTCAGCGTCGTGGTCCGGGCCCGATCCCGCTCCAGGTTGTGGGTGAATCGCTCCTCGACCTTCCGCCGGTGCCGCTGGTGTCGCATGTCGATGAGGTCGTTGATGACCAGACCACCGAGGTCACGCAGTCGCAGCTGCCGGCAGATCTCGTCGGCCGCCTCCATGTTGGTGTTGAAGGCGTTGGTCTCGCTGTCCTTCGCGGATCGGCTGCGTCCGGAGTTGACGTCGATCGCCACCAGGGCCTCGGTCTGGTCGATCACCAGGCGACCACCGGACGGCAGGTGCACCTCGCGCTGGTGGATGACGTCGATCTGCCGTTCGATGTTGAAGGCGTGGAAGATCGGCAGGCCGCGGCGATAGCGGATCACCTGCGGGGCCGAACGCGGAGCGATGACCCGAAGGAATGCATTGCAGCGCTCGAGCGCGGAATCCGAGTCGACCACCACCGCCTTGATCGAGGGCCGCAGGACGTCGCGGATGGTCCGGATCAGAAGATCGGACTCGGTGTACAGTTCGCACGGAGCGCCCACCTTCTCGTTGCGCTTCTCCATGACCTTCCAGAGTCGGGTGAGATAGGCCACATCCCGCTTGAGCTCGAGCTTGGTACGCCCCATTCCGGCCGTCCGCAGGATGAACCCGAAGTTGTCGGGCAGATCGAGCTTGTCCAGCACATCCCGCATGGAACGCCGCTGATCGTCGTCCTCGACCTTTCGGGTGACGCCGACGCGGTCCATGTTGGGCATCATGACCATCATCCGCCCGGGGATGGACAGGTAGCTGGTCAGCGTGGGCCCCTTGGTGCCGATGCCCTCCTTGAGGACCTGCACGATGATCTCCTGCCCCCGCTGCAGGCAGTTCTGCATCAACGGACGATCACGACGGGCGGTCTTTCGTCCGACCTTCTCCGTCTTGCCCCCACCCGGGAAATACATCGGGTGCAGATCGGAGATGTGGAGGAATCCCCGCTGGGCGTGACCGAAATCGACGAACGCCGCCTGAATCGCGGATTCGACGTTGGTCACGCGTCCCTTGTAGATGTTGCCGACGCTGCTGGCCGACGAGACACGTTCAGCGTAGAGCTCTTCGAGGTGCCCGTCCTGCAGGATGGCGATCCGACATTCCTCCCCGGGAACGTCGTTCACCACCATCAATTCGTCCGGCTGTTCTGCTTTCTTCTTGGTTGCCACGTCGTGGTCCTTCCTGGATTGGACCGACGACCCAGTCCGCGTGGAAGGCCAGACCTTGCAGTTGGGGTTCCCCCGCCCGATGGCGTGCTGGACCCGGAGCTGCACCGGTCGCCGTCACTCCGATTGGAGTGGACCGCGCTTCGATGAGCATCTCGAGATGTCCCTGCTTGGTGGTTGCCTGCGTCACGTCGTGGTTCGTCGGTTCGCCGGTCGAACTGGGGAGCTGCGAAGCTTCCAACCCGTCTTCCGGCATCGTGTGGTTAATGCTGCCTGGCTTGCCGGCCAGCGGCCGGGGCTCAGTCGCCGCTCAGTTCAGGCAGCACGGTCAGTAGTTCGTCCTGGAGACATTTCAGCGTCCTGCGCTCCGAATCAAATGAGCCGACCCTCCTGGCCAGCCGTTCGCACTGTTTCACGTCGACCCGTCTGATGACCTGCTTGACGCGGGGCACCTGGGCGGGGACGAGGGAAAGGGTCCTGAGACCCAGTCCAATCAAGAGCATAGTGTAGGTGATATCACCGGCGATTTCACCACAAAGGCTGGTCTCGATGTTTCGTCGCTTTCCGGCCCTCAAAATGGCCTTTACCAGCCTCAGGACCCCGGGATTGGTGGCCGTGTAGAGGCTGGCGACACGCTGGTTCGAGCGGTCGACGGCGACCGTGTACTGAATGAGGTCGTTGGTCCCGATCGAGAAGAAATCGACGTCCCGGGCGAAGCTGGAGGCCATGAGGGCCGCACTGGGCACCTCCATCATCATGCCCACGGGCACCTTCGACCCGATGGGGACACCCTCCTCCTCCAACTCCTCGCGTGCATCCTCCAGGACCAGCTTGGCCTGCTTGAGCTCGGTCATGGTGGTGATGAGGGGGAACATGATCTTCAGCGGACCATGCACCGAGGCCCTGAGGATCGCACGGAGCTGCCGCTTGAACTGCGGGAGATGCTGCAGGCTGTAGCGGATGCTCCGCAATCCGAGGAACGGATTCCGCTCGGGCTCCATCGCCTGCTGCTGGGTGAACTTGTCCGCACCGAGGTCCAGCGTCCGAACGGTCAAGGGACGACCGTCGAGCAGCTTGATGCAGTGGGCGTACTGCTCGTAGAGCTCGTCCTCGGTCGGATCGCTGCGATTGGTGAGATAGAGAAACTCCGTCCGGTACAGTCCCACGCCCTCGCCTCCGAACCGGATGACCGATTCGATCTCGCGGGGAAACTCGATGTTGCAGAGCAACTGGATGTGCGTGCCGTCGAGCGTGACCGACTCGAGATCCGATGCGGCGACGATGCTGGAAAGCGTCTCCTCCTGCCGACGGACCCGACGACGGTACTGCTCGACGGTGTCGGCATCGGGCTGCACGACGACCGTCCCGGTGTTTCCGTCGAGGATGATCGTGTCGCCTTCGTCGACGTGTTCCGTGAGGAACTGGCACCCGACGACCACCGGCATGCCCAACGCGGCCGCGACGATCGAGGTGTGATCGGTGCGACCGCCGAAATCGGACGCCAGACCCACCACCTGGGATTCGTGCAACGATGCGGCCTGCATCGGCGTCATCTCGTGGGTGACGATCACCACCGGCTCGGCCACCTGCTCCAGCCGATCCTGGGATCCCCCCAGGAGATGGTCGATGACCCGTCGTTCCAGATCCAGCACGTCACGGGCCTTGTCCTTGAAGACGTTGGAGCCCATGGCTCGGAATCGATCGGCCAGATTGCTGAAGGCTTCCGACACCGCGTAGGTCGCAGCGACCCGCTCGGAGGAGATTCGATCACGGACGGGATCGAGCAACGCCGGATCGCCCAGCAGTCCGAGATGAAACTCGAAGATCTTCGCGGGCTCCGGCCCCAGGTCGGCCGCCGCTCGATCCCGATCCGCCTCGAGCGACGCGCGGGCATCTGCGATCGCCCGCTCCAGCATCTGCTGCTCGGCAGGCACCGCCTGCTCCGCCACCACATGGTGGGGAATGCGCTCCCGGAACTGCTCCAGCAGGAATGCCTTTGCAATCACGACCCCGGGGGAAACAGCAATGCCTTGGAAGGTCTTCATGGCGAGGTGTGGAATGCCGCACTCGGAACCGAGTCGGATCCAGATCAGCCATTATAGGGGGTACCGAAACGGCCTTCCACGCCCTTGGAATGCGGGTGATCAGCCCGACCGGGGCGTCGGCACCACGCCATCGGGCACCGGATCCAATCCCGAATCCGGACTCCGCTCGGGCCGTGGAGTGCCGTTCCACAGGAACCACGCGCCCCGCTTGAGGTCATCGAGGATCAGGATCAGGCACGGAAGCAGCAGCAGAATCAGGAAGGTCGCGCTGATGAGGCCGAAGGCGATGGCGATGGCCATCGGAATCAGGAAGCGGGCCTGGAAGGACTGCTCCAGCATCAGCGGAGTCAGCCCCAGCACCGTGGTCACCGTGGTGAGGAAGATCGGCCGCAGGCGTTCGGCCCCGGCTCGAAGGAGCGATTCACGCACCGATACCCCTCGATCACGCTCCTCCTGATAGAAGTGCACGAGGATCAGCGAATCGTTGACCACGATTCCGCTCAACGCAACGAAGCCGATGATGCTCAGGAACGTCAGCGCGTATCCCAGGATGATGTGACCCCAGATCACACCGATGATGGCGAACGGTATCCCGAGCATGACGGTCAGGGGCAGCGTGTAGCTCTTGAACAGCCAGGCCAGCATCGCGTAGATCATTCCCAATGCGGCCATGTAACCCAGGGGCAGGGACGAGAATGCACGGGCTTGCGATTCCTGCCGACCCCCGAGCGTGATGGCAAGATCCGGATACTCCTGCTTCCACTCTTCCACGGGAAGCGACGCCATGACGAGTTCGGGGCTCAGGCCCTCCGCGGTCTCCGCCGTCACGGTCATCGATCGGGAACGATTGCGTCGTCGAATGCCCGCGTAGCCCGACCCGTCCCCGAGTTCCACCACCTCCGCCAGGGGAATCGATCGTCCATCCGGAGCGATGATCCACATCGACTCGATGTCCGAGAGATCGGCACGGGACAGCCCCGCCGCACTCACGCGGACGTCGATGTCCTCCCCGTCGGCGGCAAAGACGTGCGCCTCGTCTC
>CAJWBW010000019.1:0-11378 GCA_913020415.1 uncultured Phycisphaerae bacterium
GCAGGTACCGGTTCGTCGCATGTCGATACGGAATTCCGGAGATCATCGCCAGCGCGACCAGCAGCGTGATGAACGGAATTCCGTAGGTGATCACATCCATGGATCCGATCACGAAGGCCGGGGGCGCATCGACTTTGGCAAGATGCTGATGCAGCAGAACCAGACTGGCGACCGTTCCGGCGGCGCCGGGCGAGGGCATCCCCCGAAAGGTCATGTGGTCACCGAGCCGACCCGCAGCCGTTTCGACGTTGAATCGGGCCAGCCGGAGTGCGGCACAGCAGATGTAGAGTGCGGCGATCGCCCAGCAGAGCCGGCCCAGCAATCCCGAGGAACCGGGCTGCATGATCGTCGCCGCACCTTCGGGACCAATGGTCAGGCTGAAGGCGTGCAGCATGATGAACGACGGAGCGACGCCGAAGGTGATCATGTCCGCAAGGGCGTCGAGTTGCCCCCCGATCTCCGTCACCCCACCGGTCAGCCGGGCGACCGAACCATCGACACTGTCCAGGATGATTCCGAGCAGGATGAGCAGACAGGCCAGAGCCAGACTCGACATGCCCCAGAATCCGATGCTGTCGATCGGCCTCGTCGCGCAGTAGATGGCTGCAAAGCCGGCAATGAGGTTGCCAAGCGTGAACAGCGTCGGCCAGACACCGGTGGGCCCCAACGCCCGGAGACGTCGAAAGCTGCGACGATCTCGGGAGGGCCCCGTCAGGGACCATTCGTCCCGGTTCTCATCGACGTCATTCTGTTCGAAGCGAACCCGCATCCGCACATTCTATCAGGACTCAGGCTGCCGCTCAGCCCGCTCGAAGGGACCCGGCCGGAGGGGACGCAGGCGTCCGGGGGTGAAATGCGGAATGAACACCAGAAAATCGGACTCCTCCGCATCGGAGTCGACGGTTTGAGCCAGCAGAGCCCCGCCCAGGGTCCGGGTTTCGTCACCGGAGGGGATCCCTTCGGCCTCGTTTTCGACGACCGGGAGCCCGTCACCGCCGATGAGCACCAGGCATCGTCCGTGCCGGAGAATCGATTCCATGCGCAGCCCCTGCTCGCGCACCAGTTCCACCCGGGATTCCGACCCGACCAAACGGTCGTAGCCGATCAGCGGCATGGATTCGACGTACACCACGGGACCGTCCTCCATCATGGTGGACCAGGTCCGTCCCGGCAACGCCAACCAGGCCTGCTGGGAGTCGACTGGCACCCGTTCCGGCATCAGGTTCTGCCAGGTAAACGACTGGCCGATCCAGCGGACGCTGCTCGGATTCTCGTTGGACACGACGTCGACCAGATCCTCCAGGCGGTCGAGATCGAACTCGTAGTACTCCAGCCCTCTGAGCACCAGGGCATTGGAGCTCGCGAGGCGGGCCCCGAGTCCGTTGAGCGCCCGACGCACCTCGTCCCGGTCGGAACGCAGGGGATAGACCCGGACCTCCAGACCGTCGCCGACGATGGCCGGCGACGCCGAACGCTCCCTGAATTCAGGCACCGTATGGGGGACGTTCGCAGCGCAGCCCGCCATCAGCAGGAAGCCTGTAGCCGCCAGACTGCATGCGGTCCGATTCATTCATCCCCCGCCATGCCGCCGGATTCGTTGATCCGATCGATCAGCTGCCGGACCCGGGACCAGCCACGGCGATGATGGTGGAAGACGAGACGGGGAAGCTCGAGGTGATCCGACTCCTCGGGCAGGGCATCCGACTGCTCGATCGATCCGGTGTGCACCAGATCGGCGAACTCGTCGTTGAGAGCATCGAGGGCCTCGCCGGAAAGGCGGTGCCGAAGACGGATGACGAGGTGATCACCCACGTACCGCTTGGAATGGAAGACACGGTAGAAGTCGAGGATGTGACGGCACCCGTCCTCGGGCGACGACGCCCGATGAATCAGGCTGTAGTCCTCGGGACTGATCCAGCCGTTGTCGCCCAGATTCTTCTCGACGTAGTTCATCCAATGTTCCCAGTACACCCCGCCTTCGCCTTCCATCAGGACCACCGGAATGAGATTGGACTTTCCGGTCTGGATCAGCGTGAGCGCCTCGAACAGCTCGTCCTGGGTTCCGAAGCCCCCCGGAAACACCGCGACCGCATCCGCATGGGCCATGAACATGACCTTGCGGGTGAAGAAGTACCGGAAGCTGATCAATTTCGGATCGCCCTCGATCACCTCGTTGGCTGCGGTCTCGAACGGGAGTCGGATACGCAGGCCGAAACTGGCGTCCCTCGTCGGCCCCTCGTGCCCAGCCTTCATGATGCCGTCGCCGGCGCCGGTGATGGCCATCCAGGACTCCTCCGCCATGAGACGACTGAAGAGTCTCGCTGCGGTGTAGTCCACGTGGTCCTCAGGGGTCCGGGCCGATCCGTAGATCGAGACCTTCCGGATGCCCTTGTAGTCCGCGAAGACGCGCCATGAGGAACGCATCTCACGCAGCGCGTTCGTCATCATCTTCATCTGACCGGTGTCGCATCCGTCGTCGAGCAGACGGACCGCCGTGCGGATCATGTCGGCGGCGAGCCTTCGGTCCAGCTCCGAACCGCCATCGGTCAGTCGGTCGAGGAGACCTTCCGCTTCGACTCGGTAGGCATCGGGTTTTCGTGATCTTCGCGACATGCGTCTGTACTCCAGTCGACGATTATAGTGGGGACACCCAGGTCGAATCTGCATCCGGCGGTGACTCGGGGAACGGTATGACGAACACGTCCGGATCCTCGATCCGTCCTTCGACGCCGATGGCATAGAACCGGTCGAGCACCACTCCGATCACATCGCTCAGAATCGCCCAGCTCGAACGTGGACGCAGCACGGCGTCGATGCGCTTGGACGACCAGTCGAAGGAACCGGATCCGGTCAGCGAGAATGCCACATTGTCGCCCATGTGACTCTCGATGCGGATGTGGTCGAGCAGGATCTCGTCGCCGATCGTGTGGTAGTCCACGCTGACGAACTGCGGCGCTTCGACGACGGGCATGCTGAGCTGGAGGATCTGGTAGACACCGACCAGAACGGGAAGCGGTCCCATCTCCCCCTCGTAGAGTCGGATCTTGCCGTGTCCGACTTGATCATCGTCGCCGTCGATCGCACCGGTCATGGACATGCCTGCGTACAGGCGTCCGTCGATCCGTTCGGATTCACCACCGCTCGAGTCGTCGTCACCGAACAGTGCCGACAGCGTCGAATCCGCCACCAGCACCTCCAGCCCCCACTCCCGGTCGCCCTCCAGACCGAACTCGCCCGAGGCATGCAGCTCTCCTCCCGCCATGTCCCCGGTCAGCGATATCAGCTCAACGGTGGACCGCACATCATCCAGCCGGAGCGCGACGTCGACATCGTGGATGATCTGATCCATCGCCTCCATTGCACCGAGAGCTCCCTCGAAATCGACCTCCGTGGCGACATCGGCGCCGGCCCGCACCCGCAGGCCCATGCGGCCATCGATTCCCACCAGGGGAATTCCGGCGATCAGGGCTGCGTCGTGGAAGAGCAGGTCACCGTCGAAGTCCACGCTCGTATCACCCGTTTCGGTATCCACATCGAGTCCGAGCCGACCACTGCGGATCGACGTCCCGTCCCCGTCGTCGTACGAGACGGCATCCAGCACCGCAACCGCCGAATCGGGCAGGACGGCCTCCGCATCCGGGGAACGGAGACGACCGTCGTAGTCGAATCTCAGATCGGCCCGCAGCCTTCGGCCCGGCACGATGTCTCCGGACACCACGAATGCGCCACCCTGGCTGACACCGGAAAGCGATTCCAGGGACAGGTTTCCGTTGAGGGCATCGAGTGAACCGCCGTCGAACTCGAGCGAGATCCCGGTCCCCCGATACAGAACATCGAGGTAGTCGGGTTCCAGCGAAAATTCCCATTGAAGCGGACGGCCCGGAACCAGTTCGACATCGACATCGGCGGCGAATCGACCGCTCATCTCCGCCGACCGATACACCCGTGCCGCCTCTGCTCCCGAGAAGACGTCGAGGAGATCCGGGATCATCGGGGACTGGAACCGTCCGTGCTCGACCTTGGCCCGCACCGAGACCTCATCGATTCGATCCATCCACGCCAATGATCCCGCAAGGGTGTACTGCCCATCGATCTGGTCGCCGGAACGGCCGTCGATCATCAGATCCTCCAGCGAGAGACCTCCCGATTTGATCCGGAGCGCCCCACCGGTGATGCGGATGCCCTGCTCCACGCCCAGCGCCTCGAACTGGATGTCCGCCTCGTCGATCCGAACCGAGACCGAATCGCTTCCTTGACCGCGGACATCCACGTAGACATCCATGGTGCCGGACGGCACCCATCGATCGTACAACTCGCCCAATACGCTGCGGGTCTCTCCTTCTGCCAGGTCCAGGAGACGTTCCTGCATGATGTCGCCCCTGACTTCCGCTTGGAGCCTCGTCAGTGGCGGGTCCGCAAGGTGATAGATTCCGCTCAACCTGAAGTCGATCGCATCGTTCGCGGCCATGCACTCGACGATCTCCACCTGCTGCTCGGTGGCGAAGATCGTCAGGTCGCCACCTTCCAGCCGCAGGCCTCGGGGCCAGAACGCTGCCGGCGCTCCGATGATTCGTGAGAAATGATCCCGCGGCCGTACCGAACCGTCACGAATCCGGATGAGCAGTCCGAACTGGGTCCCGCCGAGCGAGTCCACCTCGACCGTGCCGGCCACGGAGAGCAGTCCCTCGGCCTCCAGGGCCTCGATGAGATCCGATGCCTCGGGGGCCACGCGATCCATGGCCCGAATCAGATCCCGGGTCATCGGCTCGCCGACCACGTCGAGGTCGAGGATCCCCGACGACTGCTGGTCATCGGTGGGCAGATGGATCGCACCGCGGACCGTGCAGACCGTTCCGGACGGCGTACTGAACTCCACCACATCGGACCCGTCAGGCCCGACAAGCGTCAGGACGTCATCACGCCAGTCAATCGAACCGGCCGCGAGGGTGATCGGATAGGGAAACGAACTCCATGTGAGATCCAGATCCTCGAAGAGGATCCGCCCCTCGAGTCGGGTCGGCTGGTTCGGACCCGGAGACCGCAGAATGTCCAGGTCCAGACCCACCACTTCGTGTTCGTCGACCCGTTCGGCGTAGACGCGGGCCCCGTGTCGACCGAAGAGGCTCCGCAGGGTGGACGCCGCCTCGTCCGGAACGGCATCCATCAGGGTGGCGTCAAGCGGAAGATCGACGGCGGTCAGGCTGAGACCCACTTCGGAACCGGACCGAAGCGGCACCACGCGCCCCTTGATGCCGATCCGTGAATCTCCCGCCCCGGCCGCATCGAGGGAATGCACCGTGACGGTTTCCGCGTTGAACTCGATCTGTGCATCGAGGTCCTGCAGCGGATAGGGAAATCCCTCGTAGGCGCCCGAGGCATCGGTGATGCCGACTCGTCCCTCGAGCTGGTAGTCGATCACCTCGTCGCCGCTGAATCGACCGGTGGCCAGCAAGGCGATGCCGACGTCGCAGGTGCGTACGTCGAACATGTCGAGTATCTGCGCCACGATCTTCGGAAGATCCGCACGGTTGGCATCACCGGGTTGATCGCCGAGGTGGAACTTGTCCGTGCGGAGATCCACCACGAACGACCGCTCCGCACCGGGCCGGGCACCGATCGGATCGGTGATGGCCAGATCAAGCTCGAAATCCACCGCGGCCAGACGCAGTGCGGGATCCCCGAGGAACCGCCCCCGCAGACCGTCGATGCGGAAGCTCTTTCCGTTGTACATCAGCACGCCACGTTCCGCGATCATGCGGGGGATGCCGTGCTCCACGGTGGAAATCCGCTGATCTTCGAACCGGGCCCATTGCGAGTCGAGTCCGAGCTCGGACGGGAACGACATCTCGACGTTCTCCAGCGATGCCGAAAGCCGTGGACTCTCTCCTCGGGCGACCCCGAACGAGATCTCGTGCACGTCACCCTTGATGTCCATCTTTCTGCAGTACTCGCCGAACACTCCCGGAAGAAAGGCCAGTTCGTCGGCCAGATCGATTCCGGTCACGACCGCATCGAGCGACATGCCGGACCGATCGAATCCACCCTCGAGCACGACGCCCCCGACGCCATCGTCCTGTGCGAGTTCCCGCAGGGTGATTTGATAGCTTTGCGGGGCCTCGCCGCGCACGGCCTGCCCCTCGAACTGCCGCTCCCCGGTTATGCGAACCGCTTCCCCCTCGAACTCGCCCACCTCGAGAGTCAGTCGACGAAGCAGGATGCGATCCGGAAGACCGATCGCCCCGGTTTCCGTGCCACGGCCTTCGCCCGCGACGCCCTCCTCACTGCCACCGGCATCCGAGAAGAGGCGGCCGACATTCACATCCAGCGGGTCGTCGACACTGGTCGTGATTCGAAGAACCGCCCCGTCGACGTCGATCGACGTGACCGGAGGACCACCCCCGAACACCAGGGCGGACGGATTGACCTGCAACTGAAGTCGTTCGATGACCGCGATCTCACCCGCCGGACCGGCCAGATCCGGAGCCCGGATCGATATTCCCGCGAGTTCGATGTCGCCCCAGCCGAGCCACGAGGCGGACTCGACATCGACGACGCCACCGACTCGGTCGGAGAGGCTGGACTCCAGGACCGACACCAGCACCGCCGATCTGGTGAGCAGCCAACCGCTGACGGCAAGCACTGCCGCCGTGATGAGACAGAGCCAGGTCCCGATCAGGACGACACGTCGAAGTCGTGATTTGGCGTGGGCTGGCAAGGATGAGGCACCGGATGCGAATCCAACGGAACGAGGGTAGTGTACCTCTGCAAGCAACGATTCAGGAGGTTTCCATGCGAATTGCACTGACCGGCTGCTCCGGATTCATCGGCTCGACGCTGGCCGCACGATTTACCGCCCGTGGTGATCAGGTGACGGGACTGCTCCGATCGACGAGCCGTCGCGACCACCTCGACGGCTCGCTTGATCGAATCGTCGAGGGATCGCAGTGCGACCAGGACTGCTTCGATGCACTCCTCGACGGCGCCGATGTGCTCGTCCACAATTCCGTCGATTGGCGGTTGCTCAAGGACGAACGGATCGAGGAGCACTACCAATCCAATCTGGTGGGCTCGCTCCACCTGCTCGACGAGGCCGCACGCAGGAACATGCACGTGGTCTTCATGAGTTCCGTTGCGGTCCACCATCACATGCTTGCTCGATGGGACGGGCTCATCGACTCGCATCATCCGACTCGTCCCGGCAACCGATACGGCTCCCTCAAGGCCGCAATCGAATCGCACCTCTGGGGACTGCACACGTCGACCAACCTGTCGTTCGCCGCCATCCGACCCGCCGCCGTGTACGGACAGGACCCGCGGATCGAACGGACCATCGGCTACCCGATCCTCCGGGACATCGCCCGCGGCAAGGCGTACGAGAGAAAGGGCGGCGGCAAGTTCATCCACGTCGACGACGTCGCATCCGCGACCCTGGCGGCGGCGGATCGGTCCGGACAACCTCCTGTCCTCCTGCATCTGGCCGAACTGTACGCACGATGGTGCGACTGGGCGGACATCGCCTGCGAACTGCTCGACACCACGGTCCCCGTGGACCGGTCCAGTCCGCAGCAGCCGAGCAACAACTTCGATCTGGGGGAGCTCGCGGATGCGGGGGTGACACTGAGCCGCGGCATGGATGGAATACGCGAGCACCTGGCGACGCTCAGGGACCGGATGGCGAACGAAGGCAAGCTCTGATCAGGAGACGGGCACGCCCTGTCCGGGATCCGCTCCGAAGGCCCGCTCGGCCAGATCGATCGCCCGACCGAGCGCTGCGGCCTTGTTCACCGTTTCGTCGTATTCGCGCGACGGATCGGAGTCGAGGACCACGCCGGCGCCCGCCTGCATGTGCACCGTCCATCGCCCGTCGGACCCGACACGGTTCGGAACGACCATCGTGCGAAGTGCGATGGCCACATCCATGTCGCCGCCGAAGCCGATGCCCCCGATGCCTCCGGCGTAGGGTCCCCTTCGGGTGGGCTCCATCTCGTCGATGATCTGCATGGCCCGGACCTTGGGCGCCCCGCTGACCGTTCCCACCGGAAGCGACTGCTGCAGTGCATCCCAGCAGTCGAGTCCGTCGGAAAGAAGACCGGTCACCGTCGAGCTCAGATGCATCACGTGGCTGTATCGCTCCACATCCATCAGGCTCCTGACCCGGATCGATTCGACGGAGCAGACTCGTCCGATGTCGTTGCGGGCCAGATCAACGAGCATCGCATGCTCTGCGCATTCCTTCGGATCCGCCAGCAGATCGGCGGCAAGCTCGGTGTCCTCTTCCACCGTGCGGCCACGGGGCCTGGTTCCTGCGAGCGGGCGGTTCGTCACTTCGCCATCCGAGACCCGGCAGAGGATTTCGGGACTCGAGGCCACCAGCACGACCTCGGAGGTCTGCATGTAGATCATGTACGGACTTGGATTGACCATGCGCAGGGCCCGGTAGATGGCGAACGGGTCGGCGGAAGTCTCCCGACTGAACCGTTGCGACGGAACAATCTGGAATGCGTCCCCGGCCCGGATGTACTCCTTGCAACGATCCACGACGGCCTCGAACCCGGCGCGGGTCATGTTGGAAACCCCCGGAGCAGCGGGCTCCTCCCCCAGAGCCAGATCGACTTCACCGGCCGGCAGCGGCACGCTGTGCGCCTGGACACGCTCGGACAATGCATCGAGCATGGACATGCCCGCCGTCCAGGCCGCCGCCGCATCGTCGTACTCCTCGGGAGCGACGTGCACGACCAGATACAACTGCTTGTCGACGTGATCAAACACCAGCAGGCTGCGGTAGAGGCCGAACTGCATGTCCGGCAGGCCCCGATCGTCCTCGGGCGCGTCTTCGAAGGGAAGTGCATCGGGTTCCATGTAGCGGACGGTGTCGTAGCCGGCATAGCCGAACCATCCCCCGGTGCAGCCGGGAAGCTTCGCGCCGGCCAGCGAGGGCGGCATCGGAGCAACCCTTCGATCGCCGCCGAGTTCCCGCAGCAGTTCCAGCGGGTTGGTACGGCTCGAAACCGTCACCGAACCGGACCGATGGTCCGTCAGGGTGACTTCGTGCTTCCGGGCCGACACCTCGAGCATCGGGCCGGCTCCGACGATCGAATGCCGGCCGACGGTGCCCCCGACTTCGACCGACTCCAGCAGGAAACTGGCCGACTCCCTCGTGTCCGTCGAGACCAGCCTCCGGTAGGCGAGCACGGGCGTGACCTGATCGCTCATGACACGACGGACCATGGGCACCAGCCCGCAAGAGGCCGCATCAATGAGGAATCTGTCCCGGTCCGCCTCGATCATCGTGGCCACAGTGTACCCGTGCCGCCGCACGAAGGCCCAAGGCGCACGCACCGGAAACGCGTAGAATCAGTCCATGACCACGGCCGTCCCGTCCCCCCTGCCCGGCCCCGCCGATGTCTCCGACGCTGTGATCGATCTGCGTGGGATCTCGCGGACGTACTTCAAGCCGGATGGGTCCGTGCTGGTCGAAGCTCTTTCGCAGGTGGACCTCGTCATCAATCGCGGCGAGTACGTCGCCATCATGGGAGCATCCGGATCCGGCAAGAGCACCATGATGAACATCATCGGTGCCCTGGATCGGCCCACGGAGGGTGCCTGCCTGATCGGAGGCACGGACATCGCCTCGTTGTCGGACGAAGAGCTGTCGATGATCCGAGGACGCAAGATCGGATTCATCTTCCAGGCCTTCAACCTCATCAGCCAGCTCACGATCACCGAGAACGTCGAGGTCCCCCTCTTCTACCAGGACATCCCCAGACTCGACCGCGTGCAGCGATCCAACCAGATGCTGCACCGGGTCGGACTCGGCGACCGGCTCGGGCATCGGCCCAAGGAACTCTCCGGCGGACAGCAGCAGCGAGTGGCCGTGGCGAGGGCCCTGGTCACGAACCCCGATCTCCTGCTCGCCGACGAGCCCACCGGCAATCTGGATTCGAAGACCGGCGAGGCGATACTCAAGCTCCTCGACGATCTCCATCGGGAGGGCCTGACCATCGTCATGGTCACCCATGACGATGACATCGCCGACCACTGCGAACGGGTCATCCGGCTTCGGGACGGCAGGATCGAATCCGACCAACTGACTCCGAAGGGAGAGGCCCGACTGGGCCGATAGTGATGGCATGAAGATTCTCGGCATCGATCCCGGCCTTCGAGTCACCGGCTACGCCTGCCTGGAGCTGTCCACTTCGGGTTCCACCCCACGGGTCGTCGAGGCCGGTGTCTTTCGCATCGATCCCGCGGCATCCCTGGAACTTCGACTGGCCAGCCTGCATGAGGACCTGGACTCGACGCTCGAGGACCTCGCACCCGATCTCGTCGCCGTGGAGACCCTGTATTCGCACTACCGTCGGGCACGCACCGCAATCCTCATGGCCCACGCCCGCGGCGCCGTACTGCTGACCTGTGCCAAGCGGTCACTCTCCGTCACCGACTTCGTGGCCACGGAAGTCAAGAAGAGCATCACGGGCAACGGCCACGCGGACAAGGCTCAGATCCAGGAAGCGGTGACCCAGCAGCTGGGCCTCGCGGAGCGACCGTCTCCGTACGATGTGAGTGATGCCATGGCGATCGCCCTCTGCGCGTCGCGCCGCCTTCATCAGCCGGACACCACGGACTATTCGGCCGCCGTCTGACCCGGCTCGACGATCCGAAGCACCACTGTGACCCGCGTCCCCACGGGCGGCATGCCGGCCGATGCGGCAATCCACTCCGGCGCCCGGACGGAGGCGGCGTCCGGAATGACGTCGACCGCAGCCAGCAGTTCATCCCCGAAGGTGACCAGTCCGATGATCGACCCCGAACGGTCGGCCAGATACCCGGTCCCCGCCCGTGCGGCCTCCTCACCCTGCAGTTCGATGCTTCCGGCGAACACCCAACGATCGGTCGGATAGTCGATCTGCTCCCGGACGTCGACGATCCAGGAGTCGATGGCACCGGACCGCGACGTTCCGTCATCCTCCGACCAGACGACGGACACGGACAGCTCCGGGCCGGCGGGCGGAATGGCCACCACCGTGGTCCCCTCCTCGCGCCAGCGGCCCGGACGTCCGGGCTCAAGTCCCAGCAGCAGCAATCCGGCGTGGATGGATGATGCAGGGACGTCCGTGACCATCAGCGACTCGTGCTCTCTGGTTCCGGGCGAGCAGACGACCTGTTCCAGCCATCCTTCATCCAGACACACCCATGCGCGAAATCCAAGGCGGCCCGCCGTCGGCTCGACCCACAGTCCGGGTGAAAGATCCACGCGACGCTCAGCAACCCCGGACGACGGGGCGACTCGAGCCGCACCGCACGACAGCAGGAACGCCTGAAGAACCAGTAGTGCGTGGAAACGGATCGCCATGTGCGGCATGCTTTCAAAGAAAAAG
>CAJWBW010000020.1:0-11309 GCA_913020415.1 uncultured Phycisphaerae bacterium
CGGCGGCGCAGGTGTCGACCAGCTTGTAGACCGGCTCGATGCCCAGCGACTTCCGGTGCGCACGGACCTCCAGAATGGTCTCGGTTCGAATGCGGCCCTTGTAGAGACGGGCCAGCTGTGGATCCGAATACCCGAGCTGCTTGGCGGCCCGAAGGGTCTCCGCCGGCAGGGACTCCAGCGAGTCGTGGGCCAGGAGTTCATCCTCGAACTCCACCAGCTGGGCGAACTGGTCGATGAACCAGGGATCGATGCCGGTCAGATCGTGGATTCGCTGCGGAGTCCACCCCGCCTTGAGTGCGTAGCGGACGTAGTAGAGCCGCCCCTGGCAGGGAACGCTGAGCTTGCGCGAGATGGTCTCCTCGTCGATGGGCCAGTGCTCGCCGTCCCCCTGCTCCCGTCCGAGCAGCCACCGGTCGTTCTCATCGAGACCGAATCCGAACCGCTTGACCTCCATCGATCGGATCGCCTTCTGGAAGCTCTCCTTGAAGGTCCGTCCGATGCTCATGGCTTCGCCGACGGATTTCATCTGGGTGGTCAGCGTCTCGTCCGCCTCCGGGAACTTCTCGAAGGTCCACCGCGGCATCTTGGTGACCACGTAGTCGATCGACGGCTCGAAGCAGGCCGAGGTCGTCCCCGTGATGTCGTTGCGCAGCTCGTCGAGCGTGTACCCCACGGCCAGCTTCGCCGCGATCCGGGCGATGGGAAACCCCGTCGCCTTCGACGCCAGGGCCGAGGATCTCGACACCCGGGGATTCATCTCGATGACGATCATCTCACCCGTCTGGGGATTGATCGCGAACTGGACGTTGGACCCTCCGGTGTCGACGCCGACGGCCCGCAGAATGTCGAGTGCCGCGTCGCGCATCTCCTGGTATTCGCGATCCGTGAGCGTGAGAATCGGGGCCACGGTGATCGAGTCGCCGGTGTGGACCCCCATGGGATCGATGTTCTCAATGCCGCAGACCACCACGCAGTTGTCGTTGCGATCGCGGACCACCTCCAGCTCGAATTCCTTCCAACCCAGCGCGGACTCGTCGATCTGCACCTGATCGATGCGCGATGCGGCCAGTCCCCGACGCAGCAGATCCTCGAACTCCTCGCGGTTGTACGCGACGCCGCCGCCGCTGCCCCCGAGCGTGAACGCAGGACGCAGAATCGCCGGCAGTCCGATCGTGTCGAGAAACTCGAAGCCTTCCTCCACCGTGTTGACGGTTCGGGCCCGGGGCATGCGAAGCCCGAGCTCCTCGACGATCTCGCGGAACACATGCCGATCCTCGGCACGGTGGATGACCTCGCGGGATGCACCGATCATCTGCACGTCGAGTTCCTCGAGCGTCCCGAGCTCCTCCAGTTCGCACGCGCAGTTGAGCGCCGTCTGGCCGCCGATGGTCGGAAGAAGCGCATCGATGGGCGTTCCCCGATCGCGTTCCTTCTCGATGACACGACGGACCGCTTCGGGCGTGATCGGCTCGATGTAGGTGCGATCCGAGAACGCGGGGTCGGTCATGATCGTCGCGGGATTGGAGTTGACCAGCACGACCCGGTAGCCCTCCTCCTGGAGAGCCTTGCACGCCTGGGTGCCCGAGTAGTCGAACTCACAGCCCTGGCCGATGACAATTGGTCCCGAACCAAGAACAAGAATGGTGTTGATGTCGTCGCGGCGGGGCATGGACCGATTCAACCCTCGATTCCGTGCATGGTATGCCCTTCGCCCCCCATGTTGCAAGATGCAGGAAGTGTCCACATTGATCACTTGACAGGGATCCATCCAGCCGTGACGCTCGGGCGATGGGACCACTCGGATGGATCGCGGTATCGCTGGCCGCCTGGACGGTGCTGATCGCCCTGATCCGGTGGTTCGTGATTCCGGCCCTGCGACGCGGGCCCGCCGGAGATCCGGTGCTGGGTCTGGCCTGGTACGCCCTGAAGGTGTTTGGCCGGATCG
Organism: uncultured Phycisphaerae bacterium; assembly: GCA_913020415.1. GTDB lineage: Bacteria > Planctomycetota > Phycisphaerae > Phycisphaerales > SM1A02 > UBA854. Next base: position 1,946 of record CAJWBW010000020.1, read on the forward strand.
TGCACCGGGTCAGGTTCACGGGGCTGGAGCACCTGCCCACCCGTCATCCCCCCCGACCGCTGGTGGTCGTATCCAATCACACCGGCTCCGTGGACCCGCTGCTGATCTCCAGTGCCTGCCCCTTCCTGATCCGTTGGATGATGGGTGACGACATGATGTGGGATCGAATGGCACCCCTCTGGGACCGGCTGCAGCTGATTCCCGTGGATCGGACCGGCGACCGGCCGGTCGCCATCCGCGAGGCGCTCCGGACCCTTCGGAACAAGGGAGCCGTCGGAATCTTTCCCGAAGGCCGGATCACCCTTCCTCGCGGCGAAATCCGCCCCTTCTTCGATGGAGTCGGAGCGCTGATCTCCCGAGCCAGGGCGGACACTCTTCTGGTCTGGGTCGAAGGGACCCCCGAAACCGACCGGGTCGGCCCTTCCCTGTTCACTCCCAGCCGATCGACCGTGCACTTCATCGAACTTATCGCGTGGGACGGCGAACGCGATCCGGGGGTGATCACCGCGCGGCTTCGAAACCGGCTGCTGGCCGTCAGCGGCTGGACCGCCAACGACGAGGCACTCCCCCTGGTGCTGCCGGAACGACTTCCGTTCTGAGGTAGACTGGCAGCATGATCAGCCGCCTGTCCGGGACTCTCGATTGCATCACCGAAGACGGTCGGGCCATGCTCCAGAGCGGGCCCATCACCTACGAGGTCCTCGTACCCGCCGCCGATGTCGAATCGCTGCGGGAACGGGCCGGCCATGAGATCGTCTTCCACACCCTCCACTACCTGGAGGGCCAGAGCCAGGGCTCGTCGATGCTGCCCCGACTGATCGGTTTCTCCAGTGATCTCGATCGCTCCTTCTTCACGCTGTTCACCACCGTGAAGAACATCGGCTACCGGAAGGCGCTGCGGGCCCTGCAGCGTCCCTGTCGGGAAATCGCCACCGCCATCGCCGCCAAGGACACCGCAACCCTCGTCAGCCTGCCCGAGATCGGCAAACGATCCGCCGAAACGATCATCGCCGAGCTGCACGGCAAGGTGGATCCCTTCCTGGAGGGACTCGTCGAACCATCGTCACCGATCCGGTCCGGTGACCACCTGCCCCCGCTGGTCGCCGATGCGATCGCGCTGCTGACCACGCTGGGCGAGAGCCGATCCGATGCCCGCCGTCGTGCGGAGCTGGCGTTCGCCTCCCATCCGGACGTCGAAGGGCCCGAGCAGCTGCTTGAGATCATCTACACCATGAAGGAACCGGTTTCGTGAGTCGATACGCCATGATCATGGCCGGCGGGGCCGGCACCCGACTGTGGCCGATGAGCCGCACCGCCCAGCCGAAGCAGTTGATTCCATTCATCGACGGTCGATCGCTGCTGCAGATCGCGGCGGATCGGCTCGAAGGGGTGGTCCCCGTGGAGCGTCGCCTGATCTGCACCGGCCGGGACCACTTGGAAGTCATCCGACAGCGACTTCCCGAGTTCACGGATGAACGGCTGCTCGGAGAACCGACCGGTCGCGATACGCTGAATGCCATCGGCCTCACCGCAGCCGTCCTCGCCCTGCAGGATCCGGATGCCGTCTTCGCAGTTCTCACCGCGGACCATCTGATCACTCCCCAGGAGGAGTTCGCCCGCTGCATGCAGTTGGGGTTCGATCTGGTCGAAGCCGATCCCAAGCGCATGGTCACCTTTGGAATCACCCCGACCCACCCCGCCACCGGATACGGCTACGTCCAGCTGGGAGACCCTGTGGAAGGTTTCGCAGGCGCCCACCGCACGGCACGGTTCGTCGAGAAGCCCGACGAGGCCACGGCACGCGGCTATCTCGAATCCGGTGACTTCGCATGGAACAGCGGCATGTTCGTCTTCTCGGCGGCGGGATTCCTCGAGGCGACCCGCGCCTTCGCTCCGGAAGCCGCCGCGGGTCTCGCAACCATCGCCGACGCCTGGCAGGGCGCGGGTCGCGAGGCCGTCCTCGACGAGACCTACCCCACGCTTCCCCGCATCAGCGTGGACTACGGGATCATGGAACCGGCATCCACGAGTCCGGATTTCGAGGTGTGCACGGTGCCGATGGCGGTGCAGTGGATCGACGTCGGAAGCTGGCCCAGCTACGGCGAGACGCTGCCGTCGGATGATGCCGGCAACCGGAGCAACGGTCCGGTCGAGCACATCGAGTCGCGCAATGTCCTGGCGGTGTCCGAGGATCCGGACCACCTGATCACCACCATCGGCTGCGAGGATCTCGTGGTGATTCACACGCCGGACGCCACCCTCGTCTTTCCCCGCGATCGCGACCAGGATGTGAAGGCGATGGCTCAGCGGGTCGCCGAACGCAACGACTGACGTGCGGTATCTCAGCCTCGATCTCGGTACGAAGCGGACCGGCGTCGCCGTCGGCGACGACGAAACCGGAACCGCGCTGCCCGTGTCCGTCGTCGAGACGCCCGACGAGGACCGTCTCATGCGAGCCGTCACCGGACTCCTGGTCGAACACGGGCCCGACGCCATCGTGATCGGACTTCCCCTCAACATGGATGGAACCGAGGGCAAACCGGCGGAAGCCGCGCGGGCGATGGCGGAACGGATCGCGGCCCATGCCTCGATCCCGGTGCATGTGCAGGACGAACGCCTGACCTCCGACGCCGCCCGACGCCGGCTCGCCGAAACCGGTTCGACCCGCGGCCGCCGCGACGATGCGATCGCCGCGGCGATCATCCTCGAGGAGTTCCTTGGCGGCCGACCATGAGCACCCTCCTGTCCGCCCGAGATCTGGGCAAGTCATTCCCCGCCAACACGCTCTTCGAAGGCGTGGCCATCCACGTCGAGTCGGGCGATCACATCGGCTTCATCGGCCCCAACGGCGCCGGCAAGTCGACGCTGATGAAGATCCTCGCCGGACTGGAGGAGGCCGACGAGGGCGAGATCACCCGACGACGCGGATTGAAGATGGCCTACGTCGAACAGGACGACCTGTTCCCGGATGACGCCACTCCCATGTCCGCCGTCCTCGATTCGCTGCCCCCCGGGGAGGACGATCGCGTCGACCCTGACACCCAGGCCGCGATCGCCCTGTCGAAGATCGGCTTCGAGGACTTCGACCGCGCCGTGTCCACGCTGTCGGGCGGCTGGCGGAAGCGACTGTCGCTGGCGTGCGCACTGGCCCGGGACCCCGACGTCCTGCTGCTGGACGAACCGACGAACCATCTCGATCTCGAAGGTGTGCTCTGGCTGGAGCAGTTCGTGCAGCAGACGGCGATGGCGATGCTCTTCGTGACGCACGACCGGATGTTCCTCGAGCGCACCGCCAGCCGCATCATCGAACTGTCACCGGCCTACCCCGGAGGAACCTTCAAGGTCGAGGGCAACTACAGCGAGTTCCTACGCCGCAAGGATGCCTTCCTGGAGGCGCAGGCGGCCGCGCAGTCCGCCCTTGCCAACAAGGTGCGGCGTGACACCGCGTGGCTGCGTCAGGGCATTCAGGGACGACAGACCCGCAACAAGACGCAGGTGGCGGCCGCAGCCGAGCGTCGTGACGAACTCAAGCAGACCAAGGGCCGCAACGAGGCCCCGAGCAAGACCACGGCCATCGACTTCCAGGCCACCCAGCGGAAGACCAAGAAGCTGCTCGCCCTGCACAGCGTCGGCAAGACCATGGGCGACAAGCAGTTGTTCGACTCCCTGGACCTGGTCCTGATGCCGGGACAGCGCATCGGCCTGGTCGGCGTCAACGGCGCCGGAAAGACGACCCTGCTGCGACTGATGAACGGAGAACTGCAACCGGACTCGGGGACGATCAAGCAGGCGGCGGAGCTCCGCATCGTCACGTTCAGCCAGCATCGCGGCACGCTGGTGGCGACCCAGACGCTGCAGGAGGCGCTCTGCCCCGTCGGCGACATGGTGGACTACCGGGGCAAGCAGGTGCACGTCACCGGCTGGGCGCAGCGGTTCCTCTTCGAGGCGGACCAGCTGTCCACCCTGGTGGGCAATCTGTCCGGCGGTGAACAGGCGAGGGTGCTGATCGCCAATCTGATGCTCGAACCCGCCGACGTCCTGCTGCTGGACGAACCCACCAACGACCTGGACATCCCGTCGCTTGAAGTACTCGAGCAGGCCCTGCTCGAGTTCCCCGGGGCCCTGGTGCTGGTGACCCACGACCGGTTCATGCTCGAACGCATCGCCACCGAATACATCGGGCTCGACGATGCCGGCGGCATCCGCAGCTTCCAGACCTACCAGCAGTGGAACACCGCCCGAAAGAAGGCCGCCAAGGACGCCAAGCGTGCAACGAACCAGCCCCGCACCACGACGAAGCAGACCGGAGAGAAGCAGAAGACTCGCAAGCTGAGCTGGGACGAACGCAAGGAGTACGAACGGATGGAGGAGGCGATTCTCGAAGCGGAATCCGAGGTCGAACGGCTCGAGGCGGATGTCGCCGACCCGGCCCTGGCCGAGGATCACGTCCGATCCACTGCGACGTACGAGGCGCTGTCACAGGCGCAGGAGCGAGTCAAGACCCTCTACGAACGATGGGTGGTCCTCGAAGCCATCGCCTCGGGTCGCAACGAGGAATGAGTGAAGCGTCACTCCGCGAACGGCTCGGCATCCTCGTCGAGCGTCGTGCCCGAGAGATACCACCGCGTCGTTCCACCTTCGGACCGGATGGACTGGACCGGCCGACCATCCGCCGATGGTTCCATCGCGTCGAGCCCGGCCCGGACGCCGGAACCCATGGCGATCAATCCGATGAAGCCGGCCCGGTTGATGCGTGAAACCGGAACCAGGATCTCGCTCGCCGATGCGTCGCTGCCCATCACTCCGACCCGGCCATCCGCGCCGACATCGAGCATGGCGTAGTCGATCGTCGCACCCTCGTCACGATCATCCGCACCGTGGAGATGCGCTTCATTGATCCCCGAGTGCGGTACGAGAATGTCGCGCAGTTGCACGTAGTGATCGTCGTTGCGGGTGTCGTTGAGCAGCCAGCAGTGCGTCTGAGCCCAGGGAAAGGTGCGGATGACGGGGTCGAACATCATCCGTTCGAGAAGGCGTACGACCGCATCGGTCCAGCAGACCGCGAAGTGGAACTCGCCGTTCACCCGAATCCGCATCTGCGCTTCGATCATCAGCTCGGCGAAGACCATGTCGAGCAGTTCATCGGCCGAATCCCGTTCGGCAAGCGTCCCCCAGAGCTTGGGCAGCCGATGGCCCCCGGGCTGCTGCAGATCGTAGGGTCGAGGCTGGTTCGGTTCATTGCTCATCGGCCGTCAACTCCATGCCGGCAGCGTAGACCGGATAGAGTATGGCATGCAAATTCCAATTCTTCTGCTGATCATCCTGCCGCTGTTCACCGTTTCACCGGAAGTCGCCGCCCCCGGCCCCGACTGGCAGACGCCGCCGGCGGTGCCCATCGACCAGCGGATCGATCCCAGCAGGATGACCGAATCCGAACTGCCCCCGCTTCCCAACGCCATCACCGCACCGCCCCCACCCACGTTTCGGATCGCGATGCGAAGCGAAGACGCTCCGGTCGATCCGGAGACCTGGACCCGCAGCGTGGCCGCGATCGATCGCGGTCTGGACTTCCTGCGAAGTCGCCAGGCAAGAAACGGATTCTGGATGATGGGCGACAAGACGCCGCCCACCGACGCACCGGAACAGGCCACTCCCGTCGCAGCCGCAATCACCGCGATGGGCGTGCAGTCCTTTGCCCAGCGGGGACTCGACCCCGACTCGGACCCCACCCTCTCCAAGGCGATCATCGCCACCCTGAGCGTCCGCGAGCAGGACGAACTGATGAACAATGCTCTGGCGAACTACATCCGGTCCGCGATGGTCAGCGGCCTCGCCAGTCTGGAGGACCCCCGCTTCCGCGATGCCGTGGACAACGGTGTGCTTGAACTGACCAAGCACCAGTGGGACCGCGACGAGGGCATCGGCGTCCGATCGGACTGGTTCGGCGGAGCCGGATACGGAAATCGCGGTCGCCCCGACCTTTCCAACACCCAGAACATGCTGCAGGCGTTGTACGACTCCGGCATGAGTCCGGACGAACCGGCGTTTCAGGAAGCGGTGGTCTTCCTCAGCCGGACCCAGAACCTCAAGGCAGTCAACACCTCGACCTGGTCGGGCGACGACGGTGGATTCGTGTACACCCCCGCCAACGGCGGGGAATCCATGGGATCGCAGCATGCAGGTGAAGGGCGATACGGTGAACTCATTCCCGCCGGTCAACCCCGAAGCCTGCGAAGCTACGGCTCCATGACCTACGCCGGCTTCAAGAGTCTGATCTACGCCGGGTTGAACGAAAATGATCCACGGGTCCGCGCCGCGTACGACTGGATCCGCAGCCACTGGACATTCCAGGAGAATCCCGGCCTCGGACAGCAGGGCCTCTACTACTACTGGCTGGCCATGTCCCGGGCCCTGCGGGCCGCGCAGCAGCCGATCATCACCGATGCCGAGGGCAACCCGCACGACTGGCGGCGTGAACTCGCCGACGCCATTCTCCGTCGGCAGCGCACCGACGGGTCCTGGATGAATCCCGAGGACCGATGGCTCGAGGGCGAGCAGGAAATGGCCACGCTCTATGCGATCCTCGCCCTCGAGGAACTTCTCAAGCCCGTCACCCCCACTTCGGCCGAAACGGCGGAGCCGTGATCCACGCGCTGCTGTGGGGCCTGCTGTCCGTCTCGACGCCGCCGGAATCCGCGCCGACACGATTCATCGTGCAGGCACCGGACGAGACGACGACCGTGTCCGAGGCGTACACCTACACCGGACGCGTCTACGTCTTTCTGGGCGAGCCCGACGGACGTGCGCCCCGCCAGGGACCGGACTGGTTCCGGCCGCAGCCATTCTTCTCGATCGAGGTGCAGGAGTGGGATCCACGAACGGAACTCGTGCTCGACGAACGGGCCATGGGGTATCCGGGCCCCATCTCCTCGCTGCCTGAACAGGACTGGGCCGTGCAGGCCGTGCTTCGTGGGCCCGACACCTCCCGTGCCGGCTCGGGCCCCGGCACGCTGTTCGGCACGGCAACGACGCACCGCATCGGACCCCGGAGCGGCGACATCCGACTTTCCATCGACCTGATCGAGCCGACCCGCTCCCAGCCGGAGGTGGATGGGATCGAATGGGTCCGGTTGCCCAGTCCGATGCTCTCGGAGTCCCTCGGTCGACCGGTCGTTCATCGGGCGGCGGTCATGCCGCCCTCGAACTACGATCCCGATGCGGAACGGACCTGGCCCGTGGTCTACGTGATCGGCGGATTTCCCGGCTCCCTGGACGGAGCTCCCATGACCAAGTGGATGTGGGGACAGACCGAACTCCGCGAGGAGGCGTTCATCGTCCATCTCGATGCGGAATGCATCAACGGCCACCATGCCTTCGTCGATTCCGCCGGCAATGGTCCGCGGGGCACCGCGCTGGTGCGGGAGTTCATTCCCCATCTGGAAGCGACGTGGAACATGCGGACCGATTCCGCCGGCCGACTGCTCACCGGGCATTCCTCCGGCGGGTGGTCCAGCCTCTGGCTGCAGATCAACTGGCCCGACTTCTTCGGAGGCACCTGGTCGACGGCCCCCGATCCGGTCGACTTCCGGGCGTTCCAGACCGTCGACATCTATTCGGAAGGGGCCAACGCGTTCTTCGACGAGCAGGGTGAACGACGTCCGGTGGGTCGGGCCCGGGGACGCGTGCTGATCTGGTACGACGACTTCGTGGGCATGGAGCATGTGCTGGGCGACGGTGGACAGATCCGATCGTTCGACTGGACCTTCAGCCCCGTCGACGAACACGGCCGGGCCCAGCGCCTCATCGATTCGCGCACCGGCGTCATCGACCCGAGGGTGGCCGAGGCATGGAAGCAGTTCGACATCAATCTCGTGCTTCAGGACCGCTGGCCGGAGATCGGGCCGTCTCTGGCGGGCAAGATCCACATCATCGGGGGCCGTGAGGACACGTTCTACCTGGAAGCCGCGCTGGATCTTCTCCAGCGGACGATGGAGGATCTCGGCAGCGATGCGGAGATCACCGTGGTCCCGGGAGCGGATCATTCCAACTTCATGAATCTCAGGCGACGACGGGAGATCGCTCGGGAGATGCTGGAGCAGTCGTCAACCGGTGCGTCCACGCGGCCATGAGCACCGCGGTGCACAGCAGCAGCGCACCGTTGGCCTGATGCATGCTGGTGAAGACGACTTCCGAACGGGGAATCACCCCGTCGGGATGATCCTGAACCACCAGAACGGTCGCCACCACCCCGAGGGCGAGCTGCAGGGTGACGAGCAGCAGCATCGCCAGTCCGAGACGACGCATGATCGGCTGTTCATCCATCCATCCCCGGATGCCGTTGACCACCGCCAGGAGGGCCACCAGCGCCGCCATGGCGATGTGTCCCACCAGAATCGGCGTGGTCCGACTGGGTTCGTATTCGAGATCACTGGTGAGATGCCGGTAGACCGCACCGATGATCAACTGGAGCACCAGCGATACGACCAGGACCCAGGCGAGGAAGCGGGCGGGCCCTGCCGCCTCGACGACCTGCGGGGCCGGGCCGCTGACCCATGTCCAGCTTGCGATGGCGGCGGCCAGCACGATGCACGCAAGCACGATCTGACCGAAGACGCCGTGGACGATGCCCATGGCGGTGCTGGGCGAGAGCAGTTCGGGGTTGTCGCTCATGGTGAAGGTGCCGGTCACCCGGAGGCCGCCCAGGATTCCCTGGCCGATGACCATCAGCAGGATGATCGTTCCGAGCAGCCCGAGCACGGACCGGCGGTCGCCCCACCACAGCATGATGCAGAGGGTGAGGGCGGCGAGTCCGACGAACATACCCGTCAGACGGTGCGCGTGTTCGTAGAAGATGCCGTCGCTGAGATCCGCCACCATCTCGGAAAGCGGATACAGCAGCATGTTGTGGCCGTACGAGTTGGGCCAGTCCGGTACGGCCAGCCCCGCTTCGAAGCCGGTGACGATCCCGCCCGACACGATCATGAGGAAGGTGATCACGGCACAGACCGCGGCCAGCGCGCCCACCCAGTTCACCTGCGACACGTCGGGCACCTTGATCAGTCTTCCCAGCAGGCCACCGAGCGCACCGAGCACCATCGAGACCACGAACAGCCCGGAGAACCAGACGGCGGCGGATGCTCCATCGGCGTCGACCAGACTTCCCACCAGCATCAGATTGATGCAGGCCGAGATCACCCCGATTTCAACGCCCCGACGCAGTGACCTTGACCACGTCCGGCACCCGTCGACCAGGGCCGCCAGAGCACCGCCAATGACCAGCAGCAGCAGGGTGAGCACGAAGATCCCCTCCCCGATGAACTCGCCCGGCTGCAGCATGGCGAGGTACGAGAGCAACCACATCAGC